>CALEVL010000247.1 GCA_937924675.1 uncultured Ignavibacteria bacterium
GCAAAGAAAAGTCGCCCGCTGCATCCTAATTGCCTAAAATTGTTCGCTTTGGCTATGTGAATTTCAACTCCTCACACGCCAGAAGAGCACTGCCGTGTTCGTCAAACAGGAAATTCACATGTACGCCAAAGCTCACAATTTCTTAACGGCATTAGGATGAGGCCTGTCCGCCGTCATTCGCTTCAAGTGTGCAGTAATTCGACAGGCGGGCGGGTTGTTCCTGCGACATTCTAAAATGAATTTATTTTTGAACTGCATTCACCACAATTATAGATTTCAAGAAACGTTTTGGACAGCAATGAGAGAATTCACATGTTCTACAGTTTTTTGAGCTAACTAAAAAATTGTGTGTTGAGTTCTCAATTGTCTGTCCGCGGTTAAGTAAATTGAACTTGCGTATGAATTGAAATAACTTCTCAAAAAATCGTATTTGATGACAGAGGAGATCAACAAAAGGATGATGGCCGAGGCAATCAGACTTTCAACGGAAAACATTGACAATAACGGCGGACCTTTCGGAGCTGTGATAACAAGAAACAATGAAATTATAGCCCGTGGTGTAAACAGGGTTACATCAAATAACGACCCGACCGCTCATGCTGAGATAGAAGCCATACGTGAGGCTTGCAGGAAGCTTTCAACTTTTGATCTCTCCGGTTGTGAAATTTATTCAAGCTGTGAACCGTGTCCAATGTGCCTCTCAGCAATCTATTGGGCAAGACTCGACAAGATCTATTTCGGGGGAACGCGACATGATGCTGCAGATGCCGGATTTCGTGATGACTTTCTCTATGATGAGATCGCCTCAGACATCAGCGAAAGGAAGGTGCCTTCAACAAACCTGATGAACAGCGAGGCACTTAGGGCATTTGAAAAATGGAAGAATGCTAAATCAAGAACAGACTATTGAATCTAGCTGTTGATGATCTTCAGCATGTTGTTGTGGATCTTACTGTTTGTTGCCAAGATTTCCTTCATATAGATCGAGTACTTCTCTCCTGCAAAATTGCTTAGCTTGCCACCTGCCTCTTTGAGGATCAGTGCTCCTGCGGCAACATCCCAGGCATTCAGATTATATTCCCAGAAAGCATCAAACCTGCCGCAGGCAGTCCAGCAAAGATCAAGCGCCGCTGAACCAAGCCTTCGAATTGGCACATTCTTCATGAGAAATTTCTTGAACAGGTTTGCAGGATTGGGTTTGAATGTGCTGGAATTATAAGGGAAACCTGTAACAAGCAGCGACTTCTCGATGTCAGAATTTGCAGAAACCGCAATCTTCTTCTTGTTGAGAAATGAGCCTTTCCCTTTCTCTGCAAAGAAATATTCCTTTCCCATTGGATTGTAAACCACACCCATAATTACTTCTCCGCTCTTTTCCAGTGCAATGGAAACACATGTTATCGGAATACCATGAGCATAATTAACGGTACCGTCTATCGGATCTATTATCCACTGATACTCGGAATCTTTGCTTAACTCTCCAGACTCTTCAGTTAAGATTGAATGCTCAGGAAAATTCCTTCTGATAATGGAAATGATCTTTTCTTCCGATCTGTGGTCTATCTCAGTTACGAGATTTGATACAACAACCTTGCTTGAAATTTTGTATTTACCACCGAAATTCTTCAGTAATATTTTTCCTGATTCTATAGCGGCTTCGTTGAGAGTTTGCCTGAGTTTTCCGTTAACGTTCATAATTTGAGTTCAAGGTTGTCATATGCCAGCTCAATTCCTTTTGGCAAGGCAGAGTTAATTCTGTCATGCATCAGATCATGTGTCACATGAGTAAAATATGTCATCCGCGGCTTTACAATTTTGGATATTTCGATTGCTCCCTGCAGGTTAAAATGAGTAGGATGAGGCCTGATGCGCAGAGCATTGATAATGAGCACTTTCAGTCCCTCGAGTTTCTTCAGTTCTTTCTTGGAGATTGCACTTCCATCAGTGATGTAGGCAAAGTCTTTGATCCTGAATCCAAAAATCTTTATGTTTCCGTGACTTACTTCAACAGGAAGTATCTCAACATCTCCTACGGAGAAAGGTTTGTTCTTTATCTCTCTGAAATTCACAAGAGGAACCGATTTATGCTTGATGAGTTCCTTATCAAGCACATACCTGAAAGTAATTTTCATTTCTTTCAGTGTCATCCTGTTGCAGTAAAGATCAATATACTTGTCATGCCTTTGTGTGTATTGCCGCAGATCATCCATTCCAAAAATATGATCAACATGATGATGCGTGTATAAAACAGCATCAATATCATCAATCTTGTTTGTGAGCATTTGATTTCGGAAGTCAATGGATGTATCTATGAGAATTTTTTTACCGCCGGTTTCAATGTAAGCGGAAGTCCTTAGTCTTTTGTCTTTGAGGTTCTTTGAACGGCAGGTCTCGCACTTGCAACCGATAACGGGAACTCCCTGTGAAGTTCCGGTTCCCAGAATAATAACTTTCATCGGCATGCAGAAATGTAATTTTCCGGGAATCCTATAAGTCTAATTCCTCCTTCTCGACAAGTTCTCTCACATTGGGTTTGAGATAAATTCCTTCTGCACCTATATCGGAAATATTCTTTGCGAGAATATTTATTTTTTTATCCTGCTCGAGATTCTTATTGAGCAGAAAAACTTTTTGCTCACGCAGAAGGCAGAATCCTCCTTTGAATGTTCCACGCTCGATCCTCACTTCAAAGCCCAGCTTTCCTATCACTTCAACAAGGTCTTCTATCAGAGTTTCTTTCTTGCTGTCTATGTTCGGTTTGGTATTCTTCTTTATGATCTTAGACATATTGCTTCAGTTTCTGATTTCAATTCTCTTTAAGTATCAAATCATCTTCCTCATGAAAAATATATTTATACGCATGCTTATCTTCTGTTAACTCATCCTGCTTTTCCAGCTCTTCGGCAGTTTTCTTCATAGGCTGAAATACTGATAGCCAGATAATCGTGTAGTAACTCATTACAGCAATCCATGGCACACCTCGAAGGAATCCTATACGCTCACCGAAATATTCAAGGAGTTTATCATGATTGGCGGGACGTTCATTGAAGAGCAAGACAAACTTAAGATCGATATATGATGTATAAAGCTCAACGGGAACAAACACAAAAAATAGTGCATAACACATCAGAAGCCATGGATTTTCGCGAAGGTTGATCTTGTTGGACTTAGCAAATACGATCGCTGATGCAAGCACCACCAGATAAGCTATCATTATCATCAGAGAGGCATCAGAGATCATCTTGAAGATCTGATTTTCTTCATCCGGAGGAATGCTTGTTCTGAAATTGAACTCATCATAATTAAGCAGTTGATTGCCGATGAAGAACCTGACATTGATTCCGCCAAGCCAGAAGAAAGATGCTGCAACAAGAATGAAGAGAGAAATCTTTGCGGTCTTATTGAGTGTGATCATATGTTTGAATGAAAATCGCAGGCAATTTAGTCAATTTATCAGGTGAAGTTAATGTAAAAAATCTTAAACCTGTTGAACCCTCACCGGCGGCTATACACCCGGCTTGAACTTTAAACTGATTCCGGGAGGAATTCCAAGAACAATAGAAACACTGTCGAGCTTAAAACCTCCCAGCTTCATTTTTTCTGCCATGTCCTGAGCCTTGAACAACGACCTTAGCAACATGTTTAAAGTCTGTTTGTCTTCTGTTTCCGAAAACAGTTTTTCCCATTCTTCATCCGGTACATTCCTGTCAAAGATAAACGTACCACCGATATCCGGAGGAATTCCAAGAGTTACACCAATATCCTTCAAAGTAAAACCGCTCTTATTAATTATCTGCAATGAACCACTGACCTCTTTGATCTTATCATTGATCAGATCTACCCCTGATTCTTTTATGTCTGTTACTATGTCTGCTACGGCACTAGCTGTTTCTATTACCTTGTTTATTATTTCTTCAGGCATCTTTGTTGAATTGTGTGGTTAATTGGATTCCGATAAAATTATATGTTTTGCCTGATTGATTCAATTATGTTCAATGAACTTATTGAGAGATGTAGTGACTCTTGTCTTAGCAGAGTCACCCGCATAGTTTTACACCTCGCTCCCGATCTCCCGATTGGGAGCTAAAGAATTACCGTTACGAATAAGGAGATTCGTAACGAGTGATGAAAGTACACAAAGAGGGCGCGGAGTACGCTGAGTGATTTTTTCTTGTCCCCGCAGAGTCACCCGCATAGTTTGCTTTTCTGATGTCACAACAACACACGCGGGGACTCTGCGGCAAGAAATGCGTGAATCCGAATTATTTCAATCCAATTCCCGCCGTTGTTGGTCTTAGCCCGCAAAGAAACAGCTGAAAGTTCTCTTGAATTCACCTGCGGGCGAGACCAACAACTTACCCTGAACAGCTTAACTTAATAAACTGACAGCGACACCTTGTGTTGGTTGTTGCCTGCCCGCAGTCGATTAAAAAAGTACACTCTCTGCAGGCCTGCCTGCCCACTTGCCATTGAAGTGCGAAATGCATGTCGGCAGGCAGGCGGGGTGACCCAAAAGTTTGCATGGTTCTCCTTGATTTTAGTCACTCTCTACTTTGCAAACTTTTGGGAACTCGACTGAGCCGGGCAGGCACCAACAACGGCGAAAATTTCCCCCACAGCGGAGTTACCCGAAGAGTGCAAAGATTGAAAAGAGATGTTATGCCTGTTGGTGACTCCTCGTTTCACTCGGAGAACACCAACAGGGGCGGAAGATAACAAATTGCTATAGATTTGACAGATGTGATTAATGCCAAATAATCACAAAGCTAATTTCATTTCAAGCAAAAGTTATATTTGTTACTTTGCAATTGAATAAAACTTATGACAAAAGAAAAAATTAAAGCGGTTCTTTCTGAGATAAAAGAACCTGTTACGGATATTGATTTTGTAACTTCAGGATCAGTCAAAAATATTTCCCTCAACGGAAAGAAGCTTAATCTTGAACTGGCAACTACTGAGGAAGACACTGCAGTTCTTCAGAACTGCGAGAAGAGCATTAAGGATGCATTCAGAGAAAAAATGCCTGACATCAGCGAAGTCAGCGTAAGGTTTTCGGCGGGCATAAATGAGCATAAAGATTCGAAGAAGTCTGTAGTCCTTCCGGGTGTAAAGAATACAATTGCAGTTGCATCAGGCAAGGGCGGGGTTGGCAAATCAACCGTTGCCGTGAATCTTGCCGTAGCACTTGCAAAGAAGGGATACAGAGTAGGATTGATAGATGCCGATATTTACGGACCTTCAATTCCGCTTATGTTTGGCATAAAGGAGAAGCCGGGCGTTATGGTAATTGACGGCAAGAATAAACTTGTTCCGCTTGAGAAATTCGGAGTGAAGATAATGTCCATCGGATTTCTTATGGAAGAAAATACTGCCGTTGTATGGAGAGGTCCAATGGCATCCAGCGCTTTGAAACAATTCATGGGAGATGTTGTGTGGGGAGAGCTTGACTTCCTACTGTTTGACATGCCTCCCGGCACCGGAGACATACAGCTGACGCTGAGTCAGACAATACCGCTTACCGGAGCAGTAATAGTAACAACCCCTCAGGAAATATCACTTGCAGATGCAAGAAAAGGTTATATCATGTTTGAGAAAGTTGGCGTACCAACTATCGGCATTGTTGAGAATATGAGTTATTACGAAAGACCTGACGGAACAAGAGATTATATTTTCGGACAGGGAGGCGGACTGAAAATGTGCAATGAATTCGGAACGCAACTTCTTGGAGAAGTTCCTGTAAGAACTGAAGTAAGAGTATCAGGAGATGAAGGCACTCCGCTTGCCGCAGGAAAGACCTCCGAAGATACTGCAAAGATCTTCGAGGACATTTCCGTAAAGCTTGCAAAAGCAGTGGCAAAATATAATGCAACGCGCAGCAGCAATCCTGATACGGTAATTGAGTTTTAGGAAATTTAAAATCTTTGATTCAACACATATGAAAACATTAGTCTCTTTGTTAATTCTCTTAGTGATTTTCATGACAGGATGCGGGAATACCGGCGGTTCTGATTCTCCCTCAAATGCCGTAAAGGATTTTGTTAAGGCATTGCGCGAACAGAATTCGGGAAGGGCATGGAACTATCTTTCGAAAAATTCTCAGGCAATGTATGATGATATTGCCAAGAGCAGAAATCAAAGCGGCAAGGAGTATTTCGAAAGAAGTGTTTCAGACGTAAGCTCGCTCGGTATGGCAGGTATGGATTTTGATGTTGTAGATGAAAAGAAGAATGGTGATTCATCTGTCGTTGTCATCATGACCAAGGATCAGAAGACATCAGACATGTATGCCGTTAAGGAAGGCGGCGTATGGAAACTTGATTATGCCAGAAGCATCAGAGAAAGCATGAAAAAACTTGACTGACCCGCTGCCGGAATTTATGAAAGAATTGAATAAGGAAAATGTTGAACAGGTGCTTGCGGGTGTAAGGCCGTTTCTTCAAATGGATGGCGGAGATGTTGAGTTCATAGGGATTCTTGAAGGCGGTATAGTAACAGTCAAACTTCTCGGCAACTGCAATGGCTGTCCGCTCAGCCTTATGACTCTAAGAGCCGGGATAGAAAGAGCTCTTATGAATGAGATACCTACAGTAAAGAGAATTGAAGCAGTTCAGGATTAATAAATCACGATAGCAGGTTTTCCGTTTTTCCCAGGTCCTTGAACAAACAATCTCCTGCATCATAGCCGGAAATAAACTTCTTTCCGTCCTTTATCGCCTCGAAGTATAGATTCAGAATATCCGAGAAGCCTTCACTAAATGCAATCCCCAGAAACTCATCCGATATAATGTGAATGCCATTGAACGCAAACAGATTCTTCTCTTCCGAATCATCATTTTGTCTGGACTTAAGTCTCATGTCAGGAGTAAATTCGAGATATCTTCCCGATCTTCGTTTCTGAACTGCAATAGTTGCCAGCGGTGAAACAGATTCATGATGCACAAGCATCCTGTTCAGATTCATATCTGTATCTATGTCAACGTTTATAACAATGAATGAGCCCCCTCCCATCAGCAATTCTTTGGCATTTAGAATTCCTCCGCCTGTTCCGAGAATCTCTTCTTCTGTGATCACACTTCCGGAAATGCCAAACCTGTTGTTGGAAAAATAATCTATTATCTGTTCCGGAAAATGATGCGCATTGACAATGATCTCATCAACTCCTGCTTTCTTCAGTCTTTCAATCTGATGCAGTATCATTGGCTTACCGCGATATGAGATGAGTGCTTTCGGGTGAGTATCGGTAAATGGTTTCAGCCGCGTTCCAAATCCCGCAGCAAGTATCATTGCTTTCATGTTGCATTATATTCAAATCGGGATTGAGATTAAATCGATTTCAGAATCTGAGGAATCAATCCGGAATGTTCATTCCGAAATTAACTATCTTGGAAAGTACAATAGTATATCAGGTTTTTGGAAAATGTGTTTTGATGCTTGAGACTAAACGAATAAGGTTTTTAGTTTATATTTACACTCCCTTTACATATAATTGCAGGTCACCTTCTCAATAATTCATAACACACATAATGAATCCTTTCCGAAGGATCAGCGAATATCTTAAAAACCGCAACAAGCTGAAATACAGGTTCTACAAATTTCTCAGGAAGCATTCACGTGCAGATGAGAATTCCCCTCTTGTGCTGATCTGGGAACTTGGTGGATTTGCACATATACTCCGAAAGAATGCAATCATCTCCGCAGCTCTTAATTTCAGGGGTTACAGGACGCATTTTATAGTTTGTGACGGCACACCTTCAGCCTGCATTCAGAGAGGTATCGAACTGAATGAAAATATAGCTGACTGGGAAAAGCGCTGTAATAATTGCCTAAAAGGAATGAAGATCTCAGCTGCTGAATATTCTGTTGAATACAGTCTTGAAGGTCAGTACTTGGAAAAAGAAAATAAGCTGGAGTTCAAGAAGCTCTCTGAAGAACTTTCCATAGCAGACATTTATGGATACAAGTATCTCGGAGTTGATGTGGGAATGCTTGCATGGAGTTCTGTGATCCGTTACATGAAGGGTTATCTTATTGAAAAGAAGGACCTGAAGAAAGAAGATGAGATATTGCTGAGAAAATATTTTTATGCAGGACTTGTAAATACACATGTTGCAAATGTGGTTATTGAAATGTTCAAACCTGTTGCCGTATTCAGTTCGCATGGAGTATATGTAGATTACTCACCTCCGATTCTGCTGGCATATTTAAGAGGAATAAAAGCATTGATCTGGTCAAGCGGTTTCAAAGACTTTCTTCATTACTTTACGGTTCCCAAGAAGCCCAACAAGCTTGAGTTCAGGGGTATAACGGATGCCGAATGGAAAAAGAGACTCGACAATCCTCTCACAAAAGAAGAGAATAAACTCCTTGATGCTTACATTCATCACAGATTCAACAAAGGTAACAAGCGTGACTTCCTGAATGTGACACTTCCCGAATCGCCGGAAGATCTGAGAAAGAAACTTGGCTTCGAAAATGATTTGCCGGTTGCATGCATGTTTTGTCATGTCAACTGGGACCTAGCATTTGATCTTTCCAAAATGATTTTCGACAATGCAAATCAGTGGCTTACTGAATCTATGAAAGCAATATTTGAGATAAAGAATGTCAATTGGATAATCAGAGTTCATCCGGGTGAGAAGGCATCGGGATCATTGTACACCAATGACAATTTCATAAGAGAGAATTTCAAAGCCATTCCCGACAATGTTAAGATACTCTGGTCAGATTCAGAAATAAATTCTCTGGGACTCTACAAACTTATCGATGTAGGAATCACTTTATTCGGAACAATGGGTGCTGAGCTTCCAATCCTTGGCAAGCCCGTCATTTCAGGCGGTGAAGCACACTTTACGGGTAAAGGATTTACAATAGATGCAAAGAGAAAGGAGGAATATTTTGAACTGCTGAAAAGTATCCCGTCAATACAAAAGCTCCCGGAAGACAAGATTGAAATTGCAAGGAAATATGGATACTCTTATTTCATTCAGCGACAGATCCCCATAAATGTGATCAAGAGATCAGAAGGACACTTCGGAAATATTGATCCGAGGAAGTTCGATGATCTACTACCCGGAAACGATCCGATCATAGGCGCTATATGCGAAAGTATTATAGAAGGCAAAGATGTCATATTGGATGAAAAAATGGTCAAGCTTGTTGACATAGAAGGATGAACGAGGGGTATCATTGATACACGAATTTAAGTGACTAACAATGCATAAGAATGGAAATATAAGGAGCACTCACAACAAGTGAATCATACAAGAACCCTCAAGGCGGATATTTGTTTGGCGGGTAAAAGTAAGTCGAATTGTGTAATTTTGCAAAAACCGAATTTATATTAATTTATGTCAGAAGGTCCAGGATTTGTATCTATTATAATACCGACATACAACAGATGTGAGATCATCGGCAACACGGTAGAAAGCTGTTTCCGGCAGGATTATCCTAAAGACAAATATGAGATCATCATAGCCGACAACAACTCATCCGACAACACCAAAGGAGTAGTTGAAGAATTTAAGTTACGTTCACCGGTTCCGCTGAAGTATTTGTTTGAACCGCGTCAGGGAGCGCATCATGCAAGGAATACCGCTGCCAAAGAATCTGCAGGAGAGTATCTTTATTATACTGATGATGATATGATAGCAGATGAAAGACTCTTGTCAAAAATGGTTAATATATTTGAAACCAATAAAAGTGTTGCTGTTGTAGGAGGAAGAGTTTTGCCCAAGTGGGAATTTGATCCGCCGGAGTGGCTTCTAAAATATTTTAAAGACGGAACTCTGAGTCTTATTGACAAACCTGAGAAACTTATCATAGCAGATTTTGACATTGGCATATACAGTTGCCATCAAATGATCAGAAAGGAAGTGCTGTTTGAGTGCGGTGGTTTTAATCCTGACATTGCAAAAGAGATTCTGATTGGTAACGGCGAGACAGGATTGAATATAAAGATACTCAATAAGGGATATGATTTTGGTTACACATCGGAAGCCGTTTCTTATCACGCAATTCCGAGATCTAGAATGACACAAAAATACATTAACTCAAGATTCGGCAATCAGGCAAACTGTGACAGCTTCACAACTTACAGGAAAAACGAGCATTCAAAAAAAGCTTTGCTTAAGCTTGTTTTGTACTCGCACATTCCCGAAGCTTTGGAAAATTATTTCAGCTCAATAGGCAAGATGATCTCCGGTAAGGATTCTTGGAGACTTGACCGCGCATTCTCTCATTATTATTATCGACGAATTTTTGCTGATCTCAGGCTTGCGACCAATGATGAATGGAGAAAGTATGCGATGAAATTTGACTATCTTGAGGGCTGACCTATTCTGTTAGACATTAGTAGAAAGTAGATAATTACGGCAATTGCTCCTGCAGAGGCAACAATAAAAACTGTTGAAGGTCCCGCAACATTCCATATCAATCCTGCAACAGCACTGGAAAGAAGTACAAATACGCTGTTCAGACCCGTGAAAAATCCCAGTGCAGTCGCAGTGAATTCTTTAGGGATAATGTTTGATATCCATGCCTTTGAAACTCCGTCTGTGAGTGACGGAAATAATCCGTAGAGAAAGAATGCAAAATATATCATTCCTATTTCCTTTGAAACTGCCATCAAGCCGTAAGCTGCGGCAAATACTGCAAGCCCTGCAAGAAGACTTTTCCTGAAACCAAACTTGTCAGCAAGCATACCTGCCGGAAAGGCAGACAGAGCAAGTACAAGGTTGAAGAAGATATAAATTCTGATCACATCATCATCCCCATATCCAAGATGTTTTATCATGAGAAGAAGAAACATGTCAGAACTGTTGATGAGTGCAAATGCAAATAACCCTCCGGTCAGCAATCGAAATTTACTTCCGGAAATCTTCCAGTAAGAAAGAAATGAAAAATACTTACGGAGCTCAATGCGGCCGCCGCTCCCGTGCTCTTTATCTTTCAGAAAGAATGTAAGCATTACCCCCATAATTGCAGGTACAAATGCAATGAAGAAAATGTTTCTGTAGTCTCCGGGATTGTATGACAGATAAACCAAAGCAAGCACGGGACCAATTACTGCACCGAGCGTATCCATCGCTCTGTGAAATCCGAAAACCTTTGCTTTGTTTTCCGAAGTAGAATTGTCAGAAAGCATTGCATCGCGCGAAGCAGTTCTGACACCTTTGCCGAGACGGTCCAATGTTCTTGCGAAGAAAACCCACAGAGGCTGGAGTAACATTGCCATCATTGGTTTTGATACTGCGCTGAGTAAGTATCCGGCAGTAATAAGCGGAGCCCGTTTTCCTGATACATCAGAGTATTTGCCGAAGTACCCTTTGCTCAGACCGGCAATCGCTTCTGCAAAACCCTCAAGTATTCCGATGATCAAAACTGAGAAGCCTATGCTTTTCAGATAGATTGGCAAAACTGGATACAGCATTTCTGAGGAAATGTCATTCAGCAGACTTACGAATGACAGTATGAGAATTGTCTTGTTGAGAATACCTCTTGATAATGGTGACATCTCAAAATTGAATTGAGGAAATTGAATTGCCATGAATCTGTGTAACCAACGTCAGCTCAAAGCTGCTCACTGAAAGAGCTCATCATCCCTCTCTACAAGCAGAATAGAATGCTGAGGAACAATGTAATATTTTTCATTTGTATAAATAACTTCTATAGCATCTCTTTGAAGGAATAGGGCAAGATCGCCTTCCTTAACCTGCAGAGGAATGTATTTTACTTTTTCCTCTGAGCTCTTCCAGCTGTCATCATCGACCGGCAGTGGCACCGGATAGCCCGGTCCTGACTTCATCACATAACCACGCCTGACCTGTTCCTTTTCCTGAACACCCGGCGGAAGATAGAGGCCGGCAGATGTCTTTTCGGAATCTGACAGTGGTTTGATAAGCACCTTGTCGCCGATCACAATCAGCTTTTCAAGGATGTTCATTTCAGTGTTATTCATTTTGTCTTTGTTACTCTGATATGATTAGAAAATATCCAGCCGCGGTTTCCTTTCCATGCCTCAATCCTGTAAGTCCCGATATCATCACCGTCCCAAATGCACTCCATGCCCTTATGTTCATCAACGCACTTTCCGTTGTGAATGAGCTTAATCGTTGCTTCAGAGGGAAGCATTGCTCTTAATATCACTTTCTTTTTCTTCCCTGAATCAACGACAATTTCATCTCCCGAGATAAAGTTCTGTCCTTCATACTCTGCGGTAAACCGAAAACCTTTGCCGTCTCCGTTATAATGATTTACAATAAAGCTTCTTCCCTTGCCGATCGCTTCAATAATTCTTTCCTTATCATTTTCAAACTTCTTCTGATTTCCCGGGTTGAGTTCCTTTTCGAGAAATACATGTGTCCTTATTGATTTGAAAAGAATCTTGTATGCAAATATCTCAAAATCAATTCCCATAATGGTATGCTTATGAGCATGAGCATCAATACCACCAAGAGCAACAACCTTTCGCACTTCATTGAGTTTATCCCATCTCTTCAGGGTCTCTTCGGGGGGCGATATAATAGATTTAAGCGGATGAATAAACCTGTAAACTTTGTTGGAATCATTAAGTCCTTCTGCCCATTCGCTCATGTGATTCCATATTTCAATGCCGTCAAAATCCTCTGATTCCCAAGCTGTCCATGGATAAGCAGGATGTCCTTCAAGATGTTTTCGCTTTTCGTCAGGATGTGCAATGAAGCCGTATCCGCCTTTCTTCTTAATCTCTTTTACATACTCTACTGCCGTGAGTTTATTTCCAAGGTCTCCGTCCTTCAGCTTTGTAAACGAGCCAACTAGTTCATCGAGTCCGAAAACGAGATAATGATTTCTGTTTTTGATGTCATTCACTTCATATCCGACGATGAGCATTGTTTTCTTATACCAATTCTCGAATCCCTTTTCCTTTGCCTTAAGCGTATTGTGATCGGTAAGTATAATGAAGTCAAGTTCCGATTCAGAAGCATAACCGGCTATTTCCTTCACCGAACCGGTTCCATCGGAAAATTTTGAATGCATATGTATTGAACCGGAGTATTCAAACATGGTATTTACGGTTTTGATCAGATATGATGGCCATATAAAATATTAAGAATCCAGATTATCATCAGAACTGCGGAAAGTGTTAATAAAGTTTTCCCCGGGCTCGGAAGTTTTATTCTGTAATTGAAGAGACTAAGTACAAATATTGCTGCAACAGTGAATCCGGAAAGTATGAAAAAGACAACCGATGATGGATTGTGATATATGCTTGCTTCAAAATTAAAACGTGTAAATTCATTCCAAGCCCGTGACATACCGCAGAAAGGACATGGAATACCGGCAACATTGAGCATGATGCATGAACTTTCGTACTTGAATACTTCCGGAAAGATCTCTGCTATTAAGTCGGTGGGAGTAAACCAGACCGATGCCAAAGCTGCTGCAATGAATCCAAATAAAATGAACCGAAGCTTATCGGATTCCTCCGGTGAAATTTTCTCTACCGGCATCATTGGGGAGCCCCTGTGTTTTGCTTCTTACCTATAACAGACACACCAATGATTGCACCGATAGCACCGAAGAGCGGGAAAAGGATCATGTGCATGAAAAATGAGAAGATGGCAATAGAAGGAGAAAATCCATATCTGTTGTACTCTTCCGAGAATCTCTCCACATAAGTAAGCATTTCAGCGGGAATACTGAATCCCGAATTTTCAAGCATGGTTACAGCTTCGGTCATAGGATTGATATTAGATAAAAGTCCTGCAAGAACCCCGAAGCCACTGACAAGCACTGCAGAAAGTATTCCGCTCAGCAATCCAATCATTCCACCGTCCTTTGCAGTCAGTGGAATATTAGTGCCTGCAAGTTGTCTCGAATAAAAATACACTCCCGCAAATCCTCCTACGGCAACTCCTGCACAGCAAAAAATATTTATGAGATTGACAAGAGGAAAGACAGCAAGTATCGTCATTATCATTGCCCCGTATAGAACAGGCAATACCCTGTTCGGAGAATTATTCATAGATCTGCGCCTGCTTTGCTTCGAAAGAATGAAGTTACTTCATAGAAAAATCTGATAAATCCCGGAATCAGGAAGAATGTCAAAGCAAATCCAATGGCAAATCCGGTTATTGATCTGGTGACGAATGTATTACGGAATATTCCGGCATTATCAATGATCACATCAAGTGCAAGAAGAATCAAAGGAATGATCAGCAGCCATAAAGAAGGCGTATTAATATTACCGAGCCTTCTGAACATCGGATAAGCAACAACGGCTGCAAAGAATCCTGCATATATCATAGTACAGCGTGAACAAACGGCAAGTTGAAATCCTGCCAAGCTGAATGATCTTTCTTCTTCCTGATGACACAAAGGAGAGAATGCAAGATAAATATAGGAAGCAAATTTCTCAAAGACTCCTCCCAACTGCATCAGCAATGGCGGAAGTATTATGAGAAACAGCCAAACAAAGCTTGATATGAGTATTAATCGGTAAATTTTCTGTGCAAACCTGATATCTACATCCGGTGCCTGCGGAATCTTTAGCATGGTTCAAGATATTACAATCACTTGATTAAATCAAAGATAATATTTACAATTTCCGCCGCGTTTTTGTGACACAAGACAGTTTGAAGTTAAACAGTGTGCTTTTGAATTATTTGCGGATAACATGTTAAGGAACTTATTGTTTTTCAAATGAGTATAATAAATTGTCTTTAAATTTGATCGTAGGAACATGCGAGTCATTTTCTTCTGAAATTAATTC
This sequence comes from uncultured Ignavibacteria bacterium, assembly GCA_937924675.1. Taxonomy (GTDB): domain Bacteria; phylum Bacteroidota; class Ignavibacteria; order Tepidaquicellales; family Tepidaquicellaceae; genus JADJAH01. Next base: position 14,753 of record CALEVL010000247.1, read on the forward strand.
AACCCACACATGAAACATAACATTCTTAGTTCAGTAGTTCTGCTGTTGATGGTCGTTGCCATTTCCTCTTGCGGCAGAAAAAAGGAAACAGTGCAGTCAGGCAAAGAAGTCATAATGGATTTTTCTGTACTTAAGCCTGCGGATACGGCAGATGCTACTGTTGGAGACTGGATAGTAAAGCAGGAAATGTCTGATGCCGAGAAACTCAATCCAATAGTTACCAATGATGCAACGGCCACAGGCATTCATCTTTATCTGTTTGAGAATTTGCTTGAGATTGACCGCGAGACATATGAGCAGGTTCCGCTTCTTGCAAAGTCTCTTCCAGTTATCAGTGATGATCATCTTTCATATACATTTGAACTTAGAGATGATGTTAAGTTTTCAGACGGCGCCCCGTTTACCGGTGAAGACATAATATTTACAGTGAAGGTCATAAAGAACCCGTTCACGGATGCTCAGGCAATGAGAAATTATTTTCTTGATGTGAAGAGTGTTGAGCTTGTTGACGGAAATAAATACAAAGTCAGATTTAACATGGCGAAGCCATACTTCAGGGCTATATACTCTATTGGTGATCTTGAGATTATACCGAAGCATATTCTTGACAAGGATAATATGAATGATAAGTTTACATGGACGGACCTAGAAGCAGCACAAAGTAATTTTGATCCGAAGAAATATCCGGATATGCAGAAGTATGCTGACTTCATCAACTCTGAAGAAGTATCACGCGATGCAAAGTATGTAGTAGGAACCGGACCTTATGTACTTGACAGATGGATAACCGGACAATCCATTACTCTTAAGAGAAATGACAACTACTGGAACAAATCCAAGATTCCAAATTATCCTGATAAGATTGTTTTCAAAACAATTAAGGATCAGAATGCCGCAGTTGTAGCCGCGAAGAATAAGGAAGTGGATCATATGGAAGTAATTCAGCCGATAGACTTTGTAGAGAATGTGAAAGACCCGGCGCAGTTCAATCTTGAGAAGGCGCTGGTTATAGAACCTTCTTACAACTACATTGCATGGAACAATACAACACCACTCTTTTCTGATCCGAAGGTAAGGCTTGCACTGGGCCATGCAATAGACAGGCAGTCAATAATTGACAAGATAGTTTACGGAATGGGAACAACTATTGAATCCCATATATTTTTGAAGAGCAAATATCTTAATACTGATCTTCCAAAAATAAATTACGATCCGGAAAAGGCGAGAAAAATTCTGGCAGATGCCGGTTGGAAAGATACTGATGGTGACGGAATAATAGACAAGGTCATAAACGGAAAGAAGACTGATTTCAGATTTACCTTCACAAACAACACTAATCCGAAGAGAAAGAAAGTCCTGCTGATAATCATTGAACAATTGAAACAATTGGGCATTGAAGCCAACATGCAGGAATATGAGTGGTCTGTATTTCTTGACAAGATAAAGAAGCATCAGTATGATGCCTGCTTTGCGGGATGGCAGCTTACCGCAATTCCGGATGATCCGTATCAGATATGGCATTCTTCTCAATCGATCGGCGAGGGAAGTAATTACTTCAGCTATAACAATCCGGAAAGCGACAAGCTTCTTGAAGCAAACAGGGTTGAATTTGATGAGGCAAAGCGAAAGGAGATTCTTTACAAATGGCAGAAGATCGTTTATGATGATCAGCCGGTAACATTTCTTTGGAGTGAACCGGTAAGATATCTTAACAGCAACAGGTATAAGAATAAGAGATGGTATGCATATCCTGATTCTCCTTTGATGAATGAATGGTGGGTTCCGAGCACAAGACAAATGTATAAGAACTGAACCGGCTGAGATTCCGAACTTTCAGAAGGCAATAAACGTAAGATTAAGCAATTTTTTGTTTCCAAGAGTTGAATTGTGAATAAAGAGCGGCAATTCCTGTTCCGCCTTTTTCAATAATAATGTTGAAAAAAATGATATTGTTTACCATATTGACATAAAAGGACATCTCATCCATTAACACTAATCTCCTAATACAAAATGATCAAGACTAACATTACATCCAGGCATTTCAAAGCTCATGACACATTGACCGATTACCTTGTTCAGGAAATCAATTCACTCGAGAAATATCAGGTAAACATTATTCATGCCGATGCAATACTTTTCTTTGAAAAGGCCACAAACAGCGTGAAGATTTGCGAGATCATAGTTAAGTTAAAGGAAAAGACCCTCACCGCAAAAGAAAGCTCTGACGATTTTGTCAAATCAATTGATAAGGCCGTTCAGAAGATCCAGACTCAACTTCTAAAACACAAAGATAAAACAACCGACAGAAAAGGGGCAAAAGCCCTGAAGCAATAACACCATTTGGCCCACAGGTTTGAAAATATAAAAGAACTCAAGAGAGAGTTCATCACTGTTCAGTTTTTCTATGATCAGACCAAGGAGAGATTCAAACTCGAGATGGTCACGAAATCTGAAATAAGTCCTGACAATATCATTACCGAAAAAGATATTCACAGGCCGGGACTTGCATTGGCAGGATATGTGGAGTTGTTTACTTTTAACAGAGTTCAGGTTTTCGGAAATACTGAGATACAATATCTCGAGCATCTGAGTGAACAGGAAAGACAAAGCACACTCGACAGGTTCTGCTCATTTGAAGTACCGTGCATTATTGTCACAAACAGTAACACAATACCGGAAGAACTCAGAATCGCATGTGAGAGAAATAATATTCCGCTGTTTGTTACTCCATATCCGACAACCAGACTGTCATATTTCATAAGTGATTTTCTCGATGATCAATTTGCAACACAGCTTATTATACACGGCTCATTTGTTGATGTATATGGAGTCGGGCTTATGTTTGCCGGCAAATCCGGAATTGGGAAAAGCGAGATAGTGCTTGACCTTGTTGAACGGGGACACCGACTCGTTGCAGATGATATTGTTGTAGTTACAAAAAAAGGTGAAGGCGTACTCATGGGTTCCGGCACGGCTTTATCCAAGCACATTATGGAGATAAGAGGATTGGGCATAATTGATGTAAGGACAATATTCGGAATACGGGCTATCAGATATCAGAAGAGGGTGGAAGTTGTAGTTGAGCTGGAGGACTGGCAAAGAGACAAGGCGTATGAAAGAACCGGACTTGACAGCTCATTAATGAATCTGGCAGGAGTTGATGTTGAGCTTGTAAAGCTTCCAATATTTCCCGGCAAGAATATTACAGTGATTGCGGAAGTTATAGCATTGAATTATCTTTGCAAACATTACGGCTACAATGCTGCAGAGGAATTCAGAAAAAAACTTCAGGACAGGATTAGTTCAAAGAGTGCACAAAACCGGTCTCCTGCAGGGCAGGACAGTCTTGGCAGAACAACTGAATACTTTGAACATGATTTTGAATGATAACGTATAACAACGATGAAATCCAAACACAATTTGTAAAACAAACAAACCCATTATGAAATCGATCAGAATTTCGGCAATAGCATCAGTATTGATGTTACTGGTATTGTTGACATCATGCGGAAGAAAAAAAGAAACGACACAGAACGGAACGGGAAGCACATCAGAGTCAAAACAAACAACTTTCCCATTAACTGAACTTACGCCAAGGGATGAAAAGGATGCAGTTCAGGGTGACTGGGTGATCAAGCAGGAGATGGCTGATGCGGAGAAACTTAATCCGACAGTTACAAATGATGCATCGGCTACAGGCATCTACATTTATATTTATGAAGCTCTGCTTGATGTTAGCAGAGAAACTTATGAACTGGTGCCAATAATAGCAAAGTCAATGCCGGTCGTTAGCGACGACCATCTTACCTATACTTTTGAACTCAGAGAGGATGTAAGATTTTCTGACGGCAGGCCGCTTACAGGCGAGGATGTTATATTTACTATAAAGACGATAAAGAATCCGTTTACGGATGCTCAGGCATTGAGAAATTATTTTGCCGATCTTAAGAGTGTTGAACTTGTTGACGGAAATAAATATAAGGTAAAATTCACAATGTCAAAACCATATTTCCGGGCAATCTACAGTCTTGGCGGAGTGTATATAACTCCGAAACACATACTTGACAAGGACAATGTCAATGAAAAGTTCTCCTTCGAGATGCTAGAAGAAGCGCAGAAAGAAATGGATCCTAAGAAATTTCCGGAGCTTCAGAAATATGCAGACTTTCTTAATTCCGAGGAAGTTTCCAGAGATCCAAAATTTGTTGTGGGCAGCGGTCCATACAAACTTGACAAGTGGATTACCGGACAATCGATATCGCTTGTAAGAAATGAAAATTACTGGAATAAGCAGGCCATTCCAAACTACCCGTCAAAATTGTTATTCAAAACGATTCAGGATCAGAATGCAGCCATTGTTGCCGCAAAGAACAAAGAAGTTGATCACATGTTCGTGATTCAGCCAAGCGATTTTGTTGAAAATGTAAAAGACCCGGGACAGTTTGCTTTGAAGAAATCTCTTGTACTTGAACCCACATATGTATTTGTCGCATGGAACAATAAGCATCCGATTTTCTCCGACAAGAATGTAAGGACTGCATTATCTTATGCAATAGACAGGCAGAATATCATAGACAAAGTGGTTTACGGAATGGGTACGCTTGTAAATTCACCTGTTTACATGAAGAGTAAATATTATAATACAAACCTTCCGCAGATAGAGTACAATGTGGAGAAGGCAAAGAAAATGCTTGCAGATGCCGGTTGGAAGGATACTGACGGTGACGGCATTCTTGACAAAGTAATTGACGGGAAAAAAACTGATTTCAGTTTCACCTTTATCAACAACAACAATCCGAAGAGAAAGCGTGTGATGCTGATTATAATAGAAGCGCTTAAACAGATTGGCATACAGGCAGGACTTCAGGAATACGAATGGTCAGTATTTCTTGATAAGACCAAGAAACACCAGTTTGATGCTTGTTATTCAGCATGGCAGCTTGGCGTAACACCGGAAGATCCTTATCAGATCTGGCATTCGACTCAATCTCAGGGTGAAGGCAGTAATTTTATCAGCTATATCAATCCCGAAAGCGATAAACTCATTGAGCAGAACAGAACGGAATTTGATGATGCTAAGAGAATCGAGATCCTGAAAAAATGGCAGGAGATAATATTCAATGATCAGCCTGTAACTTTTCTTTGGTCAGAGCCATCAAGATATTTGTACAGTGACAGATTCAGGAATGCAAGGTGGTATGCATATCCCGATTCACCTCTTTTCAACGAATGGTGGACACCGGTAAATGCACAGCGATATAAGAATTAAGGGAACATAAAATTCATCATGCCTGCCGCAAACACGGCAGGCATTACTTCAGCAGAAAAATTTTTGAACGAACATGACTGAATATGTAATAAAGCGAATACTGTTGTTCATCCCGACGCTGATCATAATTACAATGATCACGTTCCTTGTTTGCAGACTTGCACCGGGAGATCCTACAGAGATGAAGATCGGCAGGACTCAGGAAGCTCAGAAGTCAGATGCAAAGAACCTAATGACCGAACAGGCAAAGGAATTCTATAAAAAGAAGTTCGGGCTTGACAAACCTTTGTATATGCAGTATCTGATATGGATGGGTAATATGCTTCAGGGAGATTTTGGCAATTCCTTCAAAGACAACAGGCCGGTCATGGATAAGATCCTGGAAAGACTTCCGGTTTCAATTTCCATAACACTCACTGCTTTTTTCCTGATTTACCTCGTTGCCATTCCTGTTGGTATATACAGCGCAGCGCGGCAATATTCATTCACTGACCGGCTTACAACGGTCATACTGTTTATTCTATATTCACTTCCCAATTTCTGGGTTGGAACACTTGCTATTGTGTTCCTTTGCAACGTGGAATACTTCAAAATCTTTCCAACAGCAGGCATAAGATCAGAAGATTTTGATACTCTGACCATGTTCGGAAAATTTCAGGACAGGTTTATGCATATGTTCCTGCCTGTTACAATTTCAAGTCTTGCAAGTTTTGCATTTACCTCAAGACAAATGAGAAGTTCAATGCTTGAAGTAATAAGACAGGATTACATAAGAACGGCAAGAGCAAAGGGACTTTCAGAGAAAAAAGTAGTATTGAAACATGCCTTGCGAAATTCACTCATTCCGATAGTAACACTTGTCGGTGGATTGCTTCCTGCAATGGTAGGCGGCAGCGTTATTATAGAATCCATATTTTCCATACCCGGAATTGGCCAGCTGGCATTTCAGGCAATACTTGACAGGGATTATCCTCTGATCATGGCTGAACTGGTTCTCACTTCTGTACTTACGGTTGTTGGAATTCTCTTAGTTGACATTCTCTATTCATTCATAGATCCAAGAATCGCATTCACTAAAAAGTCCGCATAAAAAATCAAAATGGAAGAAAAGGACATACAGGCAAAACAAAAATTGATGAACGTCCCGGAATCCGGGAACGGACTAACAAAATCTCAGCTTGAATCACAGCAGCAGGTAGGAGTTTCATACTGGTCGCTTGTGAAGCATCAGTTCAAGAAAAACAAGCTTGCTGTCATTTCACTTTACATTGTTATTACTCTGGTATTTCTTGCCGTGGTTGCGGATTTCCTTGCAAGCTCGAAGCCACTTTACGCTGTTTATAACGGCACGACTTATTTTCCGGTAGTTAAGGATTATCTTAATGACTTTGGAATAAGCAAGTGGGAACCGGATATGATCAATGCAAACTGGAAGCAGCTTGACAATGAGAACAAGCTTGAAAGCGTTATCTGGACGCCTGTTCCTTATGGTCCGAGAGAGATCGATCTTTCAAACAGTCTGAATCCTCCCGGTGGTGATCATTATCTCGGAACAGATCCAATCGGCAGAGATCTTCTTGCCGGCTTGATACACGGATCAAGAGTTTCATTGGCCGTAGGGTTTGTTGCGGCGGGCATTGCATTGCTTATTGGTATAGTGCTGGGTTCCATAGCAGGCTTTTACGGCGGAACTGTTGATATCATTATTATGAGATTTGTTGAGATCATGATGACACTGCCGACATTCTTTCTGATCATTACGATCGTTGCAATCTACGGCTCAAGCATCTGGTATATCATGATGGCAATTGGTCTGACTTCATGGACAGGAGATGCAAAACTGATACGGGGTGAAGTTCTAAAGGTAAGAAATATGGAATACATTACAGCTGCCAACTCGATCGGACTGCCGAACAGTCAAATAATTTTCAGGCATGTTATTCCAAATGCCATTGCTCCTGTTCTTGTCTCCGGTGCATTTGCAATTGCCGGAGCAATACTTACCGAAGCCGCACTAAGTTTTCTCGGATTCGGAGTTGCAGCAACTACCGTAACCTGGGGCTCATTGCTCAATGAAGCCAGAAGCGCTTCCAATGCATGGTGGCTTGCAATATTTCCGGGTATGATGATCTTCATTGCAGTTGTCACTTATAATCTGATCGGAGAAGGTTTGAGAGATGCTCTCGATCCAAGATTAAGAGATTGATTTTTCATGCGTGGTTGTTGATATTTGCAAAAAAATTTCTAGACTAATTTAATATTAAAAAACGGAGGCTGTAAATATGGTTTGGACCTTAGAACTCGCGTCATATCTTGATGATGCTCCCTGGCCAGCCAATAAGTTCGAACTGATTGATTATGCTAACAGAACCGGCGCTCCTCAGGAGGTTGTTGACAACCTGGAAGATCTTGAAGATACTGATGAGCCATATGAAAGCATTGAAGAGATTTGGCTTGATTATCCAACCGATGAAGACTTCTTCTATGATGAAGAAAGCAAGGATTTCTAAGTATCCCGGTTTGAATTTTAAGCCCAATAATCTCAGGTTATTGGGCTTTCTTTTTTGTTGAAGGTTACCTTGATAAGAATTCTTTCCATAATAATATTGCTGTCCACTCTTTCACTTCCGGCGCTCTCGCAGGAAGAGAATGGTGAATTGTTCGAAATAGACAACATCAATATTGTGTTTGTCGGGAAGCAGTCATTTGAGACCGAGACCATAAAGGGCATAATGGCTCTAAAAGAGGGTGACGAATTTGACAGGGATACATATCTTCAGGACATAGAAAGACTGAAGAAATTCTACTTCGATAACGGATACTTTGATATCAGCGTTGATACTTCATTACAATTTATTGATGACTCAAAAGAAGTAAACGAAAAATTCATAATTAAGGCAGGCAGCAGGTACAAGATCAACGAAATGAATCTTGACGGACTTGAAAATGTGCCCGAGAATGTGATGGATCTGATCAAGAGACCTATTGACAGAAAGATGGATGCAGGTAAGTTTTATTCAAAGGATACCATTCGACAGGAAATTTCCAGAATCATGGAAATTCTCTCTAATAACGGATATGCACTTGCAGTACCGGAAAGTCCTGATGTACTTAAATACGAGTCAAACAATCCTTTGCTTGAAGGCAAGGTAAACCTCACACTGACTTTCATTACCGGCGAAGTATACACATTTGGAAACACAAAGATCTCCTTCAGCGGAGAAAAATATAATATCACGCAGAATGATATTACGCGTGAGTTAACATATAAAGCCGGTGAGCAATACAGCAAGGAGAAGATTGTTCAAAGTGAAATTAATCTTTCCAAGATGTCGATTCTCGAAAACCCGAGAATTACATTTTCTACAATAGACAGCATAAAACATGTTATCGACCTCTCTCTCAATATCCTTGTGTCAAATAAGTACGAACTGACTCCCGAGATATTCGGCTACTATTTTCAGAATTATTTTTACATGGGTGCAGGTATTTCAATATCGGATAAGAATTTTCTGGGCGGCGGAAGAGTGCTCACTTCTGCCTTGAGAGCATATTATAATTCCACAATAAATTACCGTATGGAGTGGATCAATACGCTCTATCAGCCGTTTCTATTCGGTAATAAGAATACGTCGGGAAGCTGGAACTTTGGACTCAAGTATGCTTCAGATGAACTTACTAATACGAGTACAATAACCAATCTCTTTAACGTGGCTTATGATCTTCCGACCTACACATACATAAACAGGATCATTACATCATGGCAGACTGATTTTGATAATGTAACACTCAAGAAAGATATAATTTCCGAAGACTCGTTATTGCTAAAGAGTTTTGAACTCAATGTACTGGACTCCAAAATATCGATTGCGCTGATTCACAACACAGTGAACAATCTGCAATTCCCTTTTAGCGGAAATTTTCAATCTTATGAACTTGCAGAGGCAGGTCTATTATCGGGATTGATCAAGAATCTCATTAACAGTTATACAAGCAGTTATGTAAAATTCACAAACCTGAACTCATTCTATTTTAATTTATCCAACAGGGATTTCAAAGTTCCTTCTGCACTCGCATCAAAATTCTATTGGGGTTCTATTTTTGAATACGGTGACAACAATTTCACCTTTTATGATCAGGAAGTAAGCGGAGACAGAGTTCCGAATGATGAAAGATTCGTGTGCGGCGGAAGTTCAAGCATCAGGGGATGGGGAGCAAAACAGCTCGGCATAGTGCGCGATAAGGAACTTGGGGGTAATTTCATTTTGGAGACATCGATTGAACACAGACTAAGGCCGTTTCTTGATATCAGCAATGTGTACCTTCGCGATCTTGGTTTTGCTACATTCATAGACATGGGGAATGTCTGGTCAGAACTAGATAAGTTCAAGTTGAATGAAATTGCAGTTGCCGCAGGAGCGGGGATAAGATACTACACAATTGTCGGCGCGATACGTTTTGATATAGGATTCAAAGTGTATGATCCACAGCCCGGTGAGATCGGAGGTTCAAAATGGCTGTTTGGTTCCGGGGCAAATTTCAATGACAAGTATAATTTTCAGTTCGGAATAGGAAACACATTTTGATATTATGTGGGATAAAGTAATAGGACAGGAGAGAGCAAAGTCCATTCTGACAAATACTTTTCAGAGGAAGAGAATAGCTCACGCATATCTTTTTCACGGACAGGAAGGAACCGGCAAAGATGCGGCGGCAGTTGAGTTTGCAATGCTGATCAATTGTGAATCCCCTGTAAACAACGAAGAGGCATGCGGTGTATGCAAAAGCTGCAAGGATATTTCTTCACTCAGGCCTCCTTTAATGAGATTCATCACTGCGCTACCAACGGGAAAGAATGAAAGCGAGGACAAGGATCCCTTGGTTACACTTGATGAAGAAGATGCGCAGACATATCTGCATGAACTTTCTAAGAAAGCCGGAGACAAATATCACCGGATAAATATTCCCGGAGCAAATGATATTCGGATCTCAAGCATCAGACTCCTCAAAGATCAGGTATCACTTACCGGCTATGCAAACAAGAAGAAGGTATTCATGATCTCGCAGGCGGACAGAATGAATCAGCAAAGTTCCAATGCATTGCTGAAGATACTTGAAGAGCCGCCGGAAGATACTATTCTGATTCTCACAACATCCAGGGTCAATTCACTTCTTCCTACAATTGTCGGCAGATGCAGCCTGCTAAAGTTTGAACCGCTTTCGGAAGACGAAATTTTCAGCTATCTAAAGACTAATCATCCTGAGTTGAATGAACGGGATGCAAAGTTCTTTGCCGCACTATCACAGGGAAGCATAACCGTCTGCGGGGATATCATGTCACAGGATTATATGGACTTGCGTGACAGAGTGATCGGCTACATTGCATCTACCATAACAAACAGGCATCTGATTCTTGGCGCAGAGATAGACAATGTCATTTCAAAAAAAGATAAGCAGAGGATAAAGAGATTTCTGTCATTGCTGGCAATATGGTTCCGTGATGTTGCGCTGATGAGTTCCGGCGAAGAGAAGTATGTAATTAATTCTGACAAGCTCGAACGCATCGAAAAGTTTACGGTAAACTATAACTCTGAAAATTATTCCATTATAAAACTGATTGAAGATGCGATACTTGATGTTGACAGGAATATTTTTCCGGAACTTCTGCTGACGAATCTGTCAATAAGAATTTCCGGGATGATATCGAAGAAGAGTTGAGTTGAAAGTTGTGTCGGAGCCGTCCCTTCGGGAAAAGTTGAAGATTCTGTAGCTGTGAAATAGTTTTATTTATGCGACCCCTTCAGGGTCGTTACACCTTCGTATAGAATTTCTATAAACATGGAATCCCTTCGGGATTTGCTTTATGACAAAGCAAACATATCCAATCAAATACCAAATCACCTGGAGCAGACCAGACAGATTTTTGAGTATTTTGGAACAGCACAACCACTGTCTCCAATTTGCGCTGTGTAATAAGTATGCTGTTGAATCCTATGATATGCAATGAATCTGGCTATCCGTTAAGGCTGTCTCAACCCACCTCACAAAACATTGCTTAGGCCAGTAAATTTCTGATTGTATATTGAATTAGTTATAGTACTGCAAAGCTTAAGCTATAATCTAGTGTAAAGTTACTTTTCTATTGGTAGATCCCCGCCTGCAGGGGGCAGGCCTGTATTCGCAGGGATGACAATCCAGGTTGTGCTAATATTGACAAAGTGTCTAAGGCTTTAGAAAGGAAATCTTTGCTTTGAAATAGACATTAAGATTGAGAATGATTTTGCGAATTGATTGGATTTGAATTTAGATTTGTTTGTCTGATCCCTTCTAGGTCGCTGCATCATTGTTTTGAATTTCTGTAAACATGGAATCCTTTTGGGATTCAATTATATCAAAATTGAAATCTACTAAACAAATTCACTTAGGAACAATAGGAGGTTTGGAAATAAACTAAGTCACAACTACAGGGAATCAGGATGATCTGTGTTTGTGATGTCTTTTGCGATTTCAATAATTTCTCTTTCTCTTTTACCAATCTCAAACATACTGCAGATCCTTTCTCTTGCCCTGACGCCTGATGATTCCGGAAGTTCAAGAGCTTGTGCTATGCTCTCTGCAATGAGTGTAATGTCTTTCCTTTTTACAACGATGCCTGTATCTCCAATTATGCCGGGAATGCCGTTCACATCTGATCCAACCGGTACGCAACTGCAGAGCATCGCCTCGCAAATTGTACTCGGCATTCCTTCAAACAATGATAACTGCGAATAAACCTTTGCTGATGAATATAGTCTTATCAGCTCATCATAATTTACTTTCCTGTGCAACTCCAAATTATTCAGTCCTGATGAATTCAGCATATTGAAATGCTCGTCATTGAGTCCTATAAGAATGAACTTAACATCGGGCATGATCTTCGCGCATTCGAAAAGCACATCGAATCCCTTTCTCATGAATTCATACTTGTTCGTAATATAACCTGCGCATACAACGGCTTTCTCTTTAACTATCTTTTCATCTCTCTTGAATATTTCCGGATCATAGCCCAGACGAACTGTCTTCATTGGAGTCTTTATACCCGGTATCATATTTCTGATGCCGTCGCGCAAAGGCGGACGGGACGGGTCTTTCGAATAAATGTAAGTATTCACATTCTCAATTAGTGAATCATCCACCGGAAGGATCATTGAACAATTCATGTGAGAATAAGTTGTGCAGAATCGCCTTGCCTTTTTCCGGAAATTCGAACTTGTGAAGACGCCCATCTCAATTTCCGGGATATAGGTTGCTTCGTATCCACCGACACAAATAATGCTTTTCTTCCTATACAACTTCCCTATCATGACCGGGAGGAATGTATGATAATCTGCAAACCATGAGTAGATCAGATCGTACTTGGGAATTCTGAAGAGATATGAGAAGAAGCTTCTGATGAATGTAAATATTATGGTGAAGTTCTTAGGCATGTGAACTTCATCAACATCAACATCAAATTGCTTTTTGAGAATTTGAATATCGTTAGTAACGAATTTAGCATTCGCATCATCTCTTTTTACAAACAGGATTCTAAGCTTTTGTTTGCTCACGTCAGATCTTTTTGCCGGTTAAGAGAAATATTGCGGAATCTCTTTCTCTTACTCTCGCCGGAGTAAGCTTGTCTTCTATCAACAGTTTTATCTGACCAAGCAGGGCAAACGGCTTATAAAGAATTTTCCCAACAGCTCCCAAAGAGTTTGCAAAAGATTCAAAGAAAGCAAGCCGCAGTTGCGTTGGTACGGCAAGCTGTCCGAGAACCGGATAACAATCAATTACTTCAAAGCCATGTCGTGAAAGAAGAGACTTGAGTCCGAGATGAGTCCATCTGTTAAAATCATATGGCGCAGCATGAAACTGCCATGTTCCGTGAGTTGAAAGAAAAAGTAATCCGCCTTTCTTCAGTACGCGGTTGCATTCGTTCATATACTTGTCAAACTCCTCAACATGCTCGAGCACCTGAGAAGATATAACAACATCAAAACTTTCATCATCAAACGGCAGAAGCTGCCCCGGATAAAGTTCACAATCTGCATGAGGGTTATCTCCAATATCCGCACCGATATATTCACTGCAAACTCCGGCAACAACATACTGATACGGTTTCACTCCGCAACCGTAATCAAGAACACGAAGATGATTCTTGCCGGCAAGATGCTTTGGGATAGTGAACTCGTATGCCTTGCGGAGTTGACTGCTTACATAGCTGTATGGATTGAACACAGAGGGACTTATGATGGAGCGTATCTCCTTTGACTGTTCTTTGTAATTGAATGCGGGGAAATTATTGTTGTTCATATTCCTCTTAGCTTTCTTGAGTATTTCAAAAAGAATCCTTTGATTGAAGTTAATTCTATCTGCTCGTAGAATCCGAACAGATAAAGTATGAACGGGAACGCTGCTATTGCAAGTGTCTTCAGTGATATCTCTAAAATGGTGCTGTCAATATCAATGATGAAGAACGGAACTGTAAGAGCAATTGCCAGCAGAAGCATCAGCAAGAGTTTCCGCATTTCCCATTTGATGAAATAATATCTTGGCGACAAAATATAGATCATGATCACGCAGATCAGGTATGAGAGAAAGTTTGCCGCTGCTGCTCCATACATTTTGAACATTGGAATCAGAAGCAGATTGAGCAGAAAATTTGCAACAGTTGCGACGATGTAGATCATCAGCACAACATTAGTCTTCTTGCTGTGATAAAAACTCATGTGGCCTGTTACCTGCATATTCATAAGAACGAATGCGTAGGCAAGCATTGGTATGACAGATGCGGCGCCCCAATAATCAGTGTTAAGCGCGAAGACCTTTATCAGATGAGGTGCATAGAGTGAAAGAGCAAGTGCAGACCATGTTATAATGAACTGTGCGTAAGTGACTGTCTTTGTAAAGAATCTCGGAGCGTTTTCATCCTCAAGCTTCTTCCAGAAGACGACGGGAAATGCCATTGCAAAAGGTGCAACAATTAGAAAGTTCAGCACGCCTGAAATGTTATAGCCGAGTCCGTAGAGTCCGACCTGAGTTGAATCAGTAAGATAGCCCAGAATGAAACGGTCCTGTCCACTGAGCAGCATTGAGACAAAGCTTGCAAGCATCAGCGGCAGAGTGAATGCCATGAGTTCCTTTGCGAGAGCTTTGTCAAAGCTGAATCGCAGATACCTTAGCATGAAAGGAGTCAATACAATGAGCATCAACACAGGTGCAATAAGTTTAGCAATAAATATGCCGGTGATCTTCTGGTCAATATTGAACAGCACATAAAGCTGAACACCCATTGAGACGATCGTGCTTGTAACAACAACTGCTAAGTACTTGCCGGCTTTTTCCTGCATGCGGAGAATGACGAGAGGAATGCCGATAAGAGATTCCGCGGTTGAAATGCCGAAGCAAATCAGAACGAGTGTTGTGTATTGTGATGATTCAAACAGCAATCCGGACAGTTGATCTTTGAGTAACAATCCCGCGGCAAGAAACATGAGATTGATTACGGCAACGATTGAGAAGACCGTAAAGGCAAGTTTTCTTTTTTCATCCTCGCCGTTTGCATTTGCGGCCCATCTCATGAACGCCGTTTCGAAAGCAAAGAGTACGAATGAGTTAATAATTTGCCAGAAGATCTCTGCTCTAACCAGCACGCCGTACTGATCGACCGAAAGATAGAGTGAGTATAATGGAAACAGAATGAACCCCGCTAATTTAAGGGATATTCTGCTTAGCCCGTAAACAGCGGACTGCCGGACAGTATTTTTTATGTCGCTTAGCAAGGGTTGAAAATATCAACTTTATCCCTGATAAGAAATGTATCTATTAGCAAATAAGTCAATAGCATTCTCCACCTGCGGCTGAATCTATTTTTGTCATCCTGAGCAAGCGAAGCGCCGCGCCTGCCCGCATTTGTCAAACGAATTACACTCTTTGCAGGCGGGAAGGATCCATACACCGGTCAAAGCGAGATTGAGTGCGCTGAATACTACTTAATTGGAAGTAGGATATCTGTGAATGGATCCTTCCCGCCTGCAGAGTTAAGAATTCATATACTCTCTGCGGGCAGGCGCTTCGCTCAGGATGACAAAAAGATAGGATTGAAGTAAAATTCTTTTCTTCTCGTTACCAAGCCCCCCGCCTGTAAAGTGTGCACATGAATGGCTGTCTGCGGGCAGGCAGCTTGGTAACGCACTCACAACTAATTGTCAGATACCTCAAGCTCTGCCGCGATTGAATCCGCCAAGCGCAAGGAAACCGAAACAATACTCATTTCAGATACACCATTTTTTTAGCAGAAATATAATTGCCTGTCTCGAGTCGGTAAAAGTAAGTGCCGGATGCAAACCTTTCAGCATTGAGTATGGCTTCATAAATGCCCGCCTGCCTGAATTCATTCACAAGAATCATCACCTCTCTTCCCATCATATCAAACACGCTGAGTTTCACATTGCCAGCTTCCGGTATTGAATAGGAAATTGTTGTTGACGGATTGAAGGGGTTAGGATAATTCTGTGCAAGATTATATACTGACGGCACTTCCAGTGAAACATTCTGTACAGAGACGGTCAGATTATTCTCAAAAAAATTCTTTACATATGCAGATAAAGTTTTGAGTGATGTTATGCTCTGTAGATTTGTAGAACCGGAAGCAACCAATTGGGCGATTATGACCGATTGAGTATCGCCCGGCTGAACAGTGAGAGGGCCGAATGACTGCATAGATCTTCTATCGTTCCCGCTCGTCATTATCCATCCTGAACTATTCACCGGATTGCCTGAATAAGGAAATTTTGTAGTGGAAGATGTTATCGGATTTATCCATGAAGTGCCGTTTCTTTTTAATCCCTGAATATTCCTGTATGTCTCACGGTAATTTGTCGGATCACCCGCAGTGGGATCGCCGTTAATGTATGTATTGAAGGAAGAGATGCCGGTAAACATGTATCCGACTTTCACTATTTTGTTATTGGAACCGGGAGGGCTGTAATACTTTACAGTGTCGTTCATATTTCCTGTATATTTTAACGGACTTCTTAAAACGGTTGTACCTACGGCAGGAGGCGGGTTTCCGTAAGTCGGATCCGAAGAAGCATAGTTGTAAGTATATGCCAATCCGGTCAGTGAGTCACATCCTACGGCATCATCACCGGAGCCACCAAGATCGTCATCGGTCCAAATGCTTATGTATGCATTGTTCCATGCAATATTACTTCTGTTTATCACACGGAACTCCGAAAATATTACGTTTC
Source organism: uncultured Ignavibacteria bacterium (assembly GCA_937924675.1). Classification (GTDB taxonomy): domain Bacteria; phylum Bacteroidota; class Ignavibacteria; order Tepidaquicellales; family Tepidaquicellaceae; genus JADJAH01. The sequence continues at coordinate 31,292 of CALEVL010000247.1, forward strand.
TCAAAGCAGCATTATTGATGCACCAGTTGGTTTGAAGAATCTGAGCTTTCAGAGGAGCAGTGCCTCCTGCATTATTACCATGAGAATCTGCATACCCATCGGTATAAGAGTAGAACATAGTTTGTGCACCTATGAGAAAGGGATTTCCCATGCTGTCAAGATATGCCCCCTGCACAGAAGCGATGTTTCGCCATGCTTCATAATCTGAGGTATCCGTTGCAGAAATATTGTATATCCTGTAATCCGGATTATCCCTGCCCTGCGGCATACCGTTGTTATCTACATAACCGGGGAGATATTCGTAGGTATACATTGCGACGCAAACGAGGGTATCACTTTGGCTGACCGCGCCGATCAACAAGCCTGATGCATAGCGTGCAAATTTCGAAGTATTTTTAGGCCACTCAAATCCTGAGTTTCCGGTTGCCGGATCACGGTTGAATGAACCATTGGTTCTGAACCAGGTACGTATGTTGTTGCCTTCAAGTTTTCTTGAATCAACAGCGAGCATTTTGTCGAAGCTGTTGGCGGACTGCTTCGGCAATACTTCATGATTGTTGGTTTGAAATGACAGCAGGGATAAAGATACAAGAGAGATCAGAAGAAGCAAGAAGATCTTTAATGAGCAATTCATATTTTCCTTCTAATTTATTATATGTTACCAAATGTTACTTCAAAGCAGTTGTTTTAGCAAGGCATTTCTGATTTAGTGACAACAGGCAAAGCTCATCTTTTCAAATATATTCACAATCAAAATTACAAAGTACCGGTAGAGTTTTGCGTCGAAGATTTTTTACGTTTCTTGATCCTTATGCCTGTCGCTGTTGGTTCGGCACAGCCGAGCTATTCCCTCCTTCGTCACTGTGATTTCAAAGCATGACATTTCTAAAGAGTTAACACATGAATACTAAAGAAAAATCAATTAGGTTGAAAACCATAATTATATGAGCTATTTTTGTCCGCGTCCTTAGCTCAGTTGGTAGAGCAAATGACTCTTAATCATTAGGTCGGGGGTTCGAG
>CALEVL010000248.1 GCA_937924675.1 uncultured Ignavibacteria bacterium
GTTCAAAAGAAAGCGGAATAACCTTTAGCATCGAATTTTGTTAAACCCTTTACTCCAAAGATTTAAAACGTTTTGGACAGATATGGAGCAAATTTACGCCGAAGACATCCAATAACCTTGAATAAGAAACATATGATTGGTATCTTGAGCCACCTTTGAAGCAATAAAAAGCGAATTTTTCCTCTATTTTGTTAGACGACTTAACAAATAAATTTGAATCTGTCCTTAAAAAAATTAAGGGACAAGGCAAGATCACGGAAACCAATATTGAAGAATCTCTTCGGGAAATCAGAAGAGTTTTGTTCGATGCTGATGTTAATTACAAAGTTGTTTCGAAGTTCATAAATGATGTTAAGGAAAGATCGCTTGGACAGAATGTCTTAACAAGCATCACTCCAGGTCAGCTCATTGTCAAGATCATTAATGATGAATTGATAAAGTTGATGGGATCTGAAAAGTCAGAGATCAAATTTTCTGAACGGATTCCATCTGTGATAATGCTGGTTGGTCTTCAAGGTTCCGGAAAGACAACGTTCTCAGCCAAGCTTGCAAAGCTTCTTAAGTCAAAGGGCAGAAACCCTGTTCTTGCTGCATGTGATATTTACAGGCCTGCGGCAATTGAGCAGTTAAAGATCCTTGGCAAGCAGATAGATGTTCCGGTTTATTCGGATGAATCTGAAAAGGATGCTTTGAAGATAGCTCAGGCAGCAAGTGATTATGCAAGGAAGAATGCTCGTGATACACTGATAATTGATACGGCCGGACGATTGGCAATTGATGAAGAGATGATGAATGAAGTAAGGCGTATTAAAGATGTGATTTTGCCTGAGGAGATATTGTTTGTTGTTGATTCCATGACGGGACAAGATGCTGTAAACACTGCAAAGACTTTTCATGACCGGCTTGATTATCATGGTGTAGTTCTTACGAAGCTTGACGGTGATACGCGTGGCGGTGCAGCTTTATCTATTAAGGCAGTTGTTAATGTTCCGATTAAGTATGCAGGTATTGGAGAGAAGCTTGATGCAATAGAGCAGTTTCATCCTGACAGAATGGCTTCAAGAATTCTGGGGATGGGTGATATTGTTTCGTTTGTTGAGAAAGCTCAGAATGAGTTTGATCTTTCAGATGCCTCTGATATTGAATCACGGCTGCGTAAGAACAAGTTTGACTACAATGATTTCATGATGTATCTGGGACAGATTAAGAAAATGGGTTCGCTTTCGGGACTCTTGTCAATGATTCCCGGTGCGAACAAAATGCTGAAGAACCAGCAAGTTGATGATTCAGTGCTTGTAAAGATTGAATCTGTAATTCAGTCGATGACAAATGACGAAAGAGGAAACCCCGCTCTGCTGAACGGCTCCAGAAGAAGAAGGATAGCAAACGGAAGCGGTAATACAATACAGCACGTGAATAAGGTCATAAGACAATTTGAAGATATGCAGAAGTTAATGAAGCAATTCAACAGGGACAAAGGCAGAGGCATGATGAAAAAAATGAAATTACCTGCACAGTTAATGAACGAACTAAAAATAAACTAATAAGCAAATCGCCTAAGGCGCTCTAAGAACATTGGTAAAAATAAGACTACGAAGAATGGGAAAGAGGCACTATCCGATCTATAAGATCGTTGCCGCTGATTCCCGTTCACCGAGAGATGGAAGATTCATTGAAGCTCTCGGCACTTACAATCCAAACCTTGACCCGATTGAAGTGAAACTTAAGGAAGACAGAGTAATGTATTGGCTTAAAGTCGGAGCACAACCTACAGACACTGTCAGAAGCCTGCTCAAGTACGAAGGTGTAACTTACAAACTGCATCTTCAGAAAAAAGGAGTAGAAGAAGTTGGGGTTGTTGCTAAAGTTACTGAATTCCTTGAAGCAAGACCTGGAAAAATTCAGAAGGCAAAAGAAAAGAAAGTTAGAAGAAAGCTTTCGAAGAAGGCAAAAGCAGGAGCAACAGAAGAAACCGCACCTGCAACTTCCGGTGAAACTGCACCTGCGCCGGTCACAGAAGCTTAATCTCAACTTAACCGGAAAGATTACGGCATAATTTTCCAATAAGTAATTCAATATTTCTCAACTAAACTGAGGAGTTCCCAAGATGAAAGAATTTATTGAATTCATTGCAAAACACCTTGTTGATAATCCTGATGCCGTCAGAATCGAAGAAATCGATGAAGGCGAGAACAAGATCAAATTCATTCTTCATGTAGATGACAAGGAAACCGGAAAGGTTATTGGGAAAATGGGTCGCACGGCAAAATCCATCAGGACTTTGCTTTCTGCTGTTGCTGCAAAGCAGGGCATTCGTGTGACTATGGAAATCCCCGATAAGATCAAAAAAGAGGTCATTCAGTAATTCTTGGAATCTAAGGATTGCCTGTCGATAGGCAAAATTGTGAAGCCGATCGGCCTCAAAGGATTAGTCAAAGTGATATCTCTGAGTGATTTCCCGGAGAGATTCTTTGATTGTGGTGATGTATACCTTTTTGATGAAAAGAAATCTGAATTCCACAAAAACAAGAACGGTTGCAATCAAGTTTTTAAGATAAGAGAATGCAATCAAGGGAATGGTTTCTTAAGGATAGGATTTTTGAATTATGACACGATTGAAGATATAACAGAACTTGTAGGTTCTCTTGTTATGATTGAAGAAAGTAAAAGAACCGAACTTGATGAGGGACAATTTTATTATTACGAGCTTATTGGTTTAGATGCTTATGACAAGGAAAGATTTCTGGGAAAGATAGATTCGATTGTTGATTATGGAAGCGGTGACTTGTTCAGAATAATTGATAACGGTAAGGAGTTGCTGATACCCTTCAGAAAAGAATTTGTAAGGGAGATTGACCTTAAGAATAACAAAGTTCATTTGGACCTCATAGAGGGATTCATTTGATATCAGGCGGAAGTAATGAGATTTGACATTGTCAGTGCAAATCCGAAGATACTTGAGAGTTCTTTAAAACACGGGCTTATTGACAGAGCCGAAAAAAAGTCATTAATCAGTTGCCATGTGCACAGTCTAAGAGACTATGCCGAAGGAAAGTATAAGCAGATTGACGATATACCATACGGTGGCGGAACAGGAATGATACTCAAGCCGGAGCCGATTTTCAGGTGCCTGAATTCTTTGCTTGAGAATAGAAATTATAATGAGGTTATTTATTTGTCACCTCAAGGCAAGAGATTTGATCAACCCACAGCGAATGCACTTTCTTTGAAGGAAAATGTGATCCTGATTTGCGGTCATTACAAGGGGATAGATGAAAGAGTTGTTAAGAATTTTGTTACGATGGAGATATCTATTGGTAATTATGTTCTATCGTGCGGAGATATTGCTGCACTTGTTATGATTGATGCGATATCACGTTTGATTCCGGGAGTGCTTGGTGATGGTGAATCAGCAATTACAGATTCATTTCAGGTGGAAACCGGTTTTGATTTTCCACAGTATACAAGACCGGCAGTATATGAGAAGCTCAAAGTTCCTGAAGTCTTGCTCTCAGGAAATCACAAGGAAATAAACGAATGGCGTGCAAAGAAGGCAAAAGCAAAATTCAGAAAGATCAGAAAAATTAACAAAGAAAAATAATCTCATTCATAAGGAGAGACAGAAATGGAAAAAATAGTTAATCTCGTCACAGCAGGACAAATCAGGACCGACTTGCCGGAGTTTCATGTGGGCGATACGATATCAATCTCGGTCAATGTATTTGAGGGCGAGAAAGAGCGCATTCAGATTTTCAAGGGTATCGTAATGGGAATCAAGGGCAGCGGGATCAGCAAGACTTTCAGAGTCAGAAAGATTGCCAATGGAGTAGGCGTTGAAAGAATATTTCCTATTAACTCGCCTAGGATTGCAAAAATAGAGATCGTCAAACACGGAAGTGTAAGAAGAGCAAAACTCTATTACCTAAGGGGTCTTACAGGAAAAGCCGCAACCAAGATCAAAGAAAAGAAAAGAGTTACAAAGGTTTTGGAAACCATTACAGAAAAAATTGCTGAACCGGTAGTAGAGAATACACCCACTCAGGAATCTGTTGAGTCCTGATAAAAACTAATCCAGATCATTGATAACCGTCAGATACTTATTGGCGGTTTTTTATTTTCATGAAAGAAGGAAAATACTTTGTATCGGTTGCGGGGAATATTGGATCGGGGAAGTCGTCTCTTACCGGCATCATTTCGGATGAATTCGGGTGGAAGCCATACTTTGAAAAAGTTGACACAAATCCTTATCTGAAGGATTTCTATGCCGATATGTCAAGGTGGTCTTTCAATCTTCAGGTATATTTTCTATCCCACCGATTCAGTGTACACAAGCAGATATTAAAATCCCGTAAGTCAGTCATTCAAGACAGGAGCATCTATGAGGATGTTGAGATATTTGCTGAGAATCTTTACAGGATGGGTAAAATGAAGAGGCGCGATTTTGATAACTACCGAAGGCTGTTTGCTGAAATGACCTCATTCCTTGAACCTCCCGACCTAATGGTCTATCTCAGAGCCGGCATGCCAAAGCTTATGAAACAGATCTGCCTTCGCGGCAGAGAATATGAGAAAACAATAGATCCCGATTACATTCTTCGGCTTAATAATAGCTATGACGACTGGATAACCAGATACGATCTCGGAAATAAACTGATAGTTGAATCCGACAAGCTTGATTTTGTTAACAACAGAAAGGACCTTGACTGGATTATCGAACTCATAAGAAAAAATCTCCCCGCAAAATGAGATTCAGCAAATTGACTATTCCTGCCTGCAAAAAATTCTCCGGTTACAAGCCATGTGTTGCTTATCATAACTGTCTCACTGAAGGCTGCGCTTATGATTCCTCCGACAAAAATATTGGCAAGAAGATTCTGATCATTTCACTTGATGCGCTTGGTAATGTAGTTCTGAATACATCGATATTGCAAGCAGTTAAGAAGAAATATCCTGAGAGCACAATTTACTGGATCACACAAAGTTCTTCAAAACCAATTCTCAATAACAATCCATATATAGATCATTCTTATGAATGGAATGACGAATCAAGAATGATTCTGCGGAATATTGAATTTGACGTGTTGATGAACGGTGATAAGTCAGTTTACGCATGTGCATTTGCCAACGAGGTAAAATCGGCCGAGAAATTTGGCTTCCTGCTGGATAAGAACGGTAAGATCATTCCAAGCGGTGAGAGTGCAATGTATAATTACAACTTAGGTATTGATGACAAGCTAAAATTCAGAGAGAACACCCGATCGGGAAGTGACATTATTCATGAAACATTCGAACTGGAGTTTGAGAGAAATGAATATGTTTTCAATTTCTCGGAAGATGAAATTGACTTCATGGAGAAATATAAGGTTCAGATAAATTACGATCCGCAGAAAGTCTATGTAGGCTTCAACACAGGGTGCTCAAACTTGTTTCCCAACAAGAAGATGACAGTTGAACAGCATATAGAACTGATAAACAGTTTGTCTGTTTATGACAATCTCAAATTTGTTTTGCTTGGAGGGAAAGAAGATACAGACAGAAATGTAAAGATCTTTGAGGGTTTGACCAAAGAAACTCAAGACAGAGTTTTATATACTCCAACTAACATGGGACTGAGAAGCGGTGCCTGCTTCATGAACATCTGCGACATTGTAATAACCGGAGACAGCTTTGGAATGCATCTTGCGATTGCTCTCAAGAAGTATGTGATTGCATGGTTTGGACTTTCATGCTGGAGCGAGATCGATCTTTACGATCGCGGTGAAAAACTCTTCCCCGAAGGACTCGAGTGCGCACCGTGCTGGAAGAAGCAATGCCCGTATAATCTTGAATGTATCGAAATGATTGATCTCAGTAAGATTACAGAACTTGTCAGAAAATACACATTAGTCAAGACTCTAATATCCAATAAGAACTAAGAGAATCAACTCAGTTTGGCTCGTCTTTTTTCTCCTTGTCTTTCGTAAATCTGCTTACAAAGGAATTGCTGTAAGAACCCACTGATGTAATCACATACAAAATCAAAATAGCTACGACTGCGACTATTGATATTATCCAGATCGCTGTCTCCATTTAATTCCTTTCCTTATTATTGATTTCTCATCTTGAAGAGATTTATATCTCTGTAAATTCTGATTCGCTTTGCGCTTGATATAGCATGAATTCTTTCTTCAGCAATCTTTCTTGAAGCTTCTTCCGTAGGTACATTGTCTCTCTTGGATATCTCTATCACTTTCTTCACAATGTCATAAATTCCTGAAGCTTGCTTCAGTGCTCTTTCCCTGTTATATCCTTCGAGTTCATTATACACATTTATCAGTCCGCCTGAATTTATCACATAATCCGGAGCATAGAGAATTCCTTTGTCCTTAAGCATCTTGCCATGCTTTTCTTCATTGCCAAGCTGATTGTTTGCAGCACCTGCAATGATCTTCACCTTTAGCTTGGGTATTGTTTCATCATTAATAATTCCTCCCAATGCCGCCGGTGACAACACATCAGCATCAACAGAGAAAACCTCTTCATTTGAAACTACAGTGGCTTTGTATTCATCTACAATTGGTTTCAGTTTGTCCTCAAAAAGGTCATTAACAAAAAGGATAGCACCTTCTTTGTGAAGATACTTGCAAAGATGCTTTCCTACATTTCCTCCGGCTCCTTGAATAACAACTTTCTTACCTGCCAGAGAATCGCTGCCGAACACTTCATTTATACAAGCCTTGATTCCGACATAAGTTCCGTAAGCCGTAACCGGAGAAGGATCTCCGCTTCCACCGACTTCGGTCGGGATTCCTGTTACATGTCTTGTTTCCATCATAATATATTCCATATCCTTAACATCAGTGCCAACATCTTCTGCAGTGATATATCTTCCTGACAATCCCTCAACAAATCTTCCAAATGCCCTAAAAAGAGCTTCTGACTTCTGAGTTCTTGAGTCCCCTATTATTACAGCTTTTCCTCCGCCAAGATTCAAGCCTGCGACTGCAGCTTTGTATGTCATTCCTCTTGAAAGCCGAAGAACGTCAACAAGTGCTTCCTGATCACTTGTATAATTCCACATTCTGGTACCGCCAAGTGCAGGGCCAAGAGTTGTATTATGAATGCCTATAATTGCCTTAAGACCTAATTCTTTGTTTGAACAAAATACTACCTGTTCATGACCGTATGATTCAATCAATTCAAATGTTGGAAAACTGGAATTCTGCATGGTAAGTTATTTTGGTTTTTGATTCATGAAATTTGTTTGAAGGCGAATCAACCGACTACCGGAAACAACTCCGGATCTAACGCCTTTCTGATATAAATAAAAACATCATCGACAGAAATATGAGCCATGCATTGCGGAGCCTGACATCCGTAATCATGCCCAAGATAAAGGCACGGGCTGCAAAATTTGTCGCTTTGTATAAGAACTGCATTCTTGTTGTATGAACCCCATTTTGCGGGATTTGTAGGGCCATGAAGACCCATGGTTTTGGTACCGACGCATGATGCTATATGAAGCATTCCTGTATTGCTGCAAACTATAAGTTTTGCTTTTTTGACAAGTGCAACAACATTGTCCAGAGGAAACTGACCTGCAGTATTAATTGTGTTCTTTCCAATTCCTTCTGCTATCTCTTTACACCTGTCTTCCTCAAGCTTTGCCCCGGTGATCAGTATCCGGATATTCTCATCAAAATCAACCAAACGCCTGCCAAGCTTAATGTAATTTACTACTTCCCATTCTCTTGGCTTTCCGTTTTCTCCGCATCCCGGGTGCAGGCAAATTACAGTCTTCTCTTCAAGATCATTTTCTTTCCAAAAGCTATATGCAAAATTAAAGTCTTCATCATTCAAAAAATACTCTAATTTTTTATCCTCTTCAGAGATATTTATGCCTAAGGGTATCAACAGATCAAGGAATGTCTCGAGTTCATGTTTGGTTTTGGTGTGAGTTACAACACTGTCATATCCGTAGTGTTTCATTTGCAATTCTGTCTTAAATCCAACAGAGTAATCAGACCTTGTCAGCATTGTCATAATAGCATTAATTCTTTCCCATTGTCCTGCGTCTATAACAACTTCATACTTATCCTTTCTTAACTCTTTAATGAATCTGAAAAACTTAAGTGGATTCCTGAGATAGCTGTGAACATCAATTTCAACTACGTTGTCAATATAAGGAGTCTTTTTGGCTACGGCATAATTAATCTTTGTGCATATGAATGTCACCTTTGAACCGGGGAATGATTTCTTCAAGGTCCTTAGCATTGGTATCAAGAGTATTGAATCACCAATAGCGGCAAGCTTTATCACAAGAATGTTTCTGACATTTTCAATCGGAAGCCTTCTTTTTCTCTTGAGAAATATTGCCATCAGTATAACTATAGGGATACCTGCATACTTGTCAAATATCCTGAACAACGCTCTACGTTTCATCTATACAACCGGTCCGAATGAAAAATTTTGTTTTTAATATACTCAGAAATCAATATATTATCAACAAAAGTAACAATATAGATTGCATCCCGATTATCTCACGCTGATTGAACATTCCCTTAAGGCAAGAAAGATCTCATACTCGCCTTACTCGCGATTTAAGGTTGGTGCAGCATTGCTTTCCTGTAGCGGAAGAATTTACACCGGCGCAAATATTGAATCTGCGTCATATTCACTGACACTGTGCGCAGAAAGAGTAGTATTTGCAAAAGCTATCTCTGAAGGTGAAAAGTCATTCAGGGCTATAGCTGTTTCTGTTAGCACAAACGAACTTGTATTTCCATGCGGTGCATGCAGGCAATTCATGTTTGAGTTTGCCAAAGACCTTGATGTAATTGTTGTAAGATCTAAATCCTCATTTGTTGTTACAAAGTTAAGAGACTTGTTACCGGAAGCATTTGAAAAAAAATCAATACCATCATCGAAGAAGAAATGAATGAATCATTACAGATAAGAACTTTTAAGAGAGCCGGACACATTGAAGTGATTTGCGGCAGTATGTTTTCCGGAAAGACGGAAGAGTTGATCCGAAGGATCAGAAGAGCACAGATCGCAAAACAAAGAGTAAAAGTTTTCAAGCCCCGAATAGATGACCGTTACAGTGAGTTTGAGATAGTCTCACACAGCGAACAGTCATTCCCCTCAGAAGTTGTTACTGATGCTTCGGAGATTTTTGAAAAGAGTTTTGAAGCGGAAGTAATTGGAATTGACGAAGGTCAGTTTTTTGAAAATAACCTTGTTGAGGTTTGTCAGAATCTTGCAGATTCAGGAAAGAGAGTAATTGTTGCCGGGCTGGATCAGGACTACAAGGCAATACCTTTTGAGCCAATGCCGCAGCTTTTGTCAATTGCTGAATACATTACTAAGACTCTTGCTGTTTGTGTTATTTGTGGGGCACCGGCAAACAGGACACAGAGAATTTCTTCAAGCAACGATCAGATACTTGTAGGTGCCACTAATCATTATGAAGCACGCTGCAGGCTTCATCACATTGTGAACACAGATGGTTTATCATCAAGGACAATTAACCTCAATGACGAGAAGGAGAAGGAAAATGCTCAGTAAATTATTTGTATGCATTGTATTGTCATTTGTATTGAGTTCGTGCGGCAAGAAGACTGAACAGGATGGAAAGAGTGAGAATGCAGGTTTGCCGGGAACAAAAGTTGGACTTGTTTTCGATATTGGCGGAAGAGGTGATAAGTCATTTAATGATGCAGCGTATAAAGGTCTTGAAGATGCGAAGAAAGAACTTGGAATTGAGTTTGAAGTAATTGATCCGGGTGATGGGGCAGACCGAGAATCAGCTCTCAGAAGGCTTGCGAGCAAGAAAGAGATAGGGTTGATTTTCGGAGTTGGATTTATTTTTACGGATGATATCAACAAGATCGCTACTGAATTCTCTTCTAAGAAGTTTGCATGTATAGATTACTCTGTTACACCAGCTTCAAAAATTCCGGATAATGTTTCAGCTATAGAGTTTAAGGAGGAAGAAGGTTCATTTCTGATAGGAGCTCTTTCTGCACTTACATCAAAGACCGGGAAGATCGGCTTCATTGGAGGCATGGAATCTCCTCTGATAAGAAAATTCGAGAACGGTTACATGCAGGGAGCAAAGAATATCAATCCGTCAATTCAGATACTCAGCGGTTACGTTAGCGTTTCACCGGATGGTTTCAAGAATCCCGGGAAAGCAAAGGAGATAGCCTTGAGCCAATACGCAGGAGGAGCAGATGTGATTTATCATGCTTCCGGACTTTCCGGGCTTGGTTTGTTTGAAGCCGCAAGAGAGAAACAGAAACTGGCTGTGGGTGTTGATATGGATCAATACAAAGAAGCTCCGGGCTTTGTGCTCTCAAGCATGGTTAAACTTGTTGATGTTTCAGTATTCAAAACCATTAAAGCATTTAAGGAAGGAAAGTTCAATAGCGGAGTAACTACTTTCGGATTGACAGACAATGGTGTAGGATTTGTTTATGACAACAACAACAAGAACCTTATTTCACTTGAGGTCAAGCAACAGCTCGATTCAATCAGAACTCTTATACTGGAAGGAAAGATCAAAGTTTCAGCAGAATAGATACTACTGAATAGCAATTCTGACATTCAATCCGCCTTCATTTGTTGTCCTCGGAATTGTAGTTACCGTTTGCCCCAAAGGATTTGTTTTTATGTACTTGTAAAACAATTGCATAGTCACCTTAGAACTCAGTGAATACTGAACAGAAGGATTGACCTGTGTGATCCTCGAGCCGTTTCCCGGCACCTCTCTTGACAACCCCGTAGCATATTCATACAAGACCGGCTCATTGTTTGTTCTGGATATTGTCAATGCGAAAGAAATATCATTCTGCAATGCTAGCCCAAAGAGCGGAATGTTAAAACCTGATTTTGTAAAATTCATATTAAGACTCCATTCGCTCGTATTTACCGTTTGTATGGAAGCACCAATCGGATTCAGATTGTTTGTAGTTCCGGAACTCAGTCTCAGTGCTGCAGTTAAGCTGCCGGCAAGAACGTCTTTAAAATTTATGTTCATTCCGATCAGCGGGCTGAATGCCTGCGTTACAGATTGTGCGTTTGGAATATCATAACTGTTTATATCGACAGAGCGGCTCTCTTTGTATTCCGAGATGAATGCATTTTCAAGAGTAACTGAGTTTGCGAATTGTGAAAACAACGGAAATTTTTCCAAACCGGAAATGGACAAGTTCCAGTTAGGAAATGGAAATGATGAAATCTGACTTTCAAAAGCTTCAGTCAGGTTTCTTCTGTTTTGTGCAGAGTTGTTGGGATCATATTCAAATGAGAAGGCAGATACATCACCTCCAAAGAATATTGAATTACCCGTAAATGTTGAACTTGTCTTACTTGTCGGAGAACCTACCTGACCTAATGCATCTGAAGTATAAAACAGATTGTTTGTAAATCCCCATGATTTCCTGAAGGTAAGAGACATAGTAATTGCTTCAGGGAATAACGGATTAATAGTGCTTGTCAATGAGACTTCATTTCCGCTTGTATAGTTGTCAGAAATCTGGGATAAATTCGGAGCACGACTTCCCGGATCAAGGCTGAATCCTAATTGATACAACCTGGATGGTCCGTATTCATCTTTTGAAGATGGATAGAACCAGAAATTACCAAACCCGGGGAGACCGCCAACACCACCGTTTGTAACATTGTTAGTTTGAGTAAACGTCATGCTAATGTCTTTCGGAACAAATGATACAATTGCTTTGAGGATATTTGCTATCGTTTGTTTATTACCAGGCTGCTCCGGAACAGAATCTCTTCTCATACCAACCGCCTTTAATCCACCTGATTCTGTTCCATCACCTGAGAATAAAGAGAAAAGTTCATTCAGCTTAAAAATCGCGCTCGCGTTTATCGTATTTGAATAGCCGACATTTGAACCGACGTTAGATATTTGATTCGGGTTTATCCATCCGTATCTTACATTGTAGTTTCCGGTGAGCGAGACAAATTTGTCAATCAGCGGTAGATTGAAAGAAGGATTAAATGCAATATTTTGAGAATAATCCAAATCCTCTCCAAAGTTAATGAGTCCTTCATTAAAAAAGATATCGTCAAATATCTCATCATTTGGTCTCTGATTGGCAATACTGTCATTAGTGGTCTCAAGATCAGTGAGATCACTTCCTGCCCTAAAATCATATGAGCCGTTCAGATCCACTATCCAATTCTCAATAAATTTCCAATCAAATCTGAAACCCCGGTTTGCTATGAATTGCCTCGATGGCAAGTCCTCCTCTGCAAATTTTCTTTGCTTGGATTCCGCCCTTGACCTGTTAAAATCAACAAGTGCGCTGAAACTCTTTGCAAACAAAGGCGCAAGTGGTATGAATGGAAGACAGAAATATAATTTGGCACCAGCATATCTTTCACCAAGTGGAAGTAAATTTCCAATGTTAAGATGCAGTATATCACTGAGTCCGAAGTCTGTCGCAAAACTTACTCCGCCATTGTAACGGAAATCATCTTTATTCTCATAAGTTACATCTCTGCTTCCGCCAAAGTCTGCATTAAAATTAAATCTCAAAGCATTAATAATGTTCTTTGTAAGGAAGAATCCGCCGGGGAAATTGAACCCCACATTATTCAAAGCAATATTGTTTCTTACAATGAGAGTTTGTGCTTCGGTCTTTACATTATCCGAAGCTATTTGAGCCTGTTCCGGATCTCCCGTCTCTGCGAGCACAGTAAGGTATTTCTGCTCTGCTGCTTTGTCAAGCTCTATATCCGTTCCCGGAAAGTATTGAGGCTCAGAAAGATTTTCACTGTGTCTGAAAGTAATTGGCAAGGTAAGAAAATTTCCCCAACTTTCGGAAAAGACCGAAGTAATTAGATTATTTATTAACCGGTCTGCATAAACTGTTGCGCTGAAATCCCACGAGAGACCTGTATTCCTTGTACCAAATCTTCCATCCAATGAATGAAAGTAAGGATCAGTTCTTGCCATTGCAAAATTCAGATCCATAAGATCTGCAAGCTTTACATTTGCGTTAAAGTTGAATGCAACGCCTTCGTTGTCAATTACATTTACAAGACGAAGTTCATTGAACCAAACGCTTCCGGAGATTGCGCTGTTGAGTGCTGTCCTGTTTTTTTCAACTCCAAGTATGATCTCACGAATTGACTTGAGATCAGGATTTCCGAAGACTCTGTACTCTGAACCCGGCGGTCCGTTAGGCACAGGAATGGAAACAGGAACATTAGCACTGTCGCGCGCAAGCTTAATTCTTGTAAGATCTGCAAAGTTGATTGTAACATTGTTCAGAGAATCCCATGGCTGTCCGGGTCTGACATCAGGATGAACCGGAGCACGATACTCGTAATAATTGTTTGAATCGTTTCCGAATCTTACAATCATTGTTGCATCATAAACCTGTTCGCTGGTATAGTTGAATGAAGGATCACCGTTAACGAAGAGTTTCATCGATCTGTAATTGAACATATCAAGCGGTACCGCGCTGAAATCCTTTCTGGCAGTTTTCCTGACTCCTGTTGTAAGATTAGATACCTGCAAAGCAAGTGATGCTTCATTTGATTTGGTATCAACGTTGTTCTGACCTCGGATAGTCTGCCTTAGCACATCACCTGCTACCGGACTTTGATAGATCTTCGAGTTTTCTTCAATGCTTACTGTTGATATGCTATACGTAGTATCTAACTTGTTCGCTTTCACCCATTGATTACCGGTAAGATTTATGTCATATAGATTAAGTCTTACAGTATCAGTCAGATTTGTCATCCACATTCTTGCAAACTGTACATTTGTAAATACTGCATTTCCATATTGATTGACATACTCCGAAAGCGGGATTTTATACTGATGCCAGCCGTCTTTACCGGTACCTACTATGTACGGATTATTTAGAGTATCAAGGCTAACTTCGAACTGAAAATAATCATTTGGATTTCTGACACTGTTAGTCCTGTTCAAATCCTCGGTATCAGGTCTCCTGCCGCCTTCAAACTGAATATTATTCTGTGTGCCGTTGATTGTCTCAACACTAAAGATACCGCTTGTATTATTGTTGTCCAATGCAGGATCCGGCAGCTGCTGAAGTGTCAGACTTGTGCCGTTCAACTGATTGTAAACATCAAGTTCCTGCTGATCCGTTAAATAGTCAAGACCAAGGTCATCCTGTAATCTTAGTTCTCCATTGCCGAGAGAATCTTCTGTGTTAAGGTCACCATTTGGAATAGCATCCTGACTGATCGATCCAAGATCTATAACAAGTTTTCCATTTCTTGTGACACTATTAAGATTCTCAACACGCATATTGAATTCTATGAAGTTAATGTTCTCATTTACAAGATCATTGCTTGTTGTATTGAGATACTTCATAACCCCATTCCAGGTTGTTGCCTTATTCTGAATAGAATCGTAACTCCCGTTGTAATTATAATTACCTCTTCGTGACGGATCATAAACTATATAGAGAGGTGTAATAGTATTCTGCGTAGTCTGTACATCCTTGTTGGGATAAATGTTAGTCAAAAGATCACCGTTTGGAATATTGTACCACTTCAGTTTTCCCTTCTTGGCAAACTTAAGTCTAAGACTATCCCTAGGTCCGATACTCTCATCAAGCGGTACTGATGACATAGTCCATGAATTGTAAGTTCCGCCAAGAGAAATCACTTTCTTGGCACCTTCCATATCATCAATATAGGCTACCGCTTCATTGTTGTCATCAGGTATCTCACTCTTCTTGGTATTTGGGTCAGGTGCAATAGCTGCAATTTCACCTCTTACAGATATTGATGAAGGCTGTCTTGTATTATAGCCCGGCAGAAGATTGACAAGGCCTGTCAGAAAGTTTACAGGGATTTCAGTTTGAAAATCAACACCGAACATTGAATTGTTAGTTGGTTCCTCCCCTATCCTGACTTTATCATTCAAAGTTTCCTGTTTCAGATTCACAAAAGTAAATCCAATCGAACTCTTGTCAGAAATCTTGTAATCTCCTCTAAGCCCCAGAAATGTTTTCGAGGCGAGAGTAAACAGGTCATTTGTTTCATAAGAGACTTTCAGATCTTTTGACTGCAGAGCCGAAGTATTTCTGATAACTACTGTACCGGTAGTATAATCAACAGTGTAATCAATGTTAGGTGTAAGTTCTATGTTTCCAACTTTGATCACTACACTTCCCTGAACAATATTGAAACCAAGATTGATAGTATTGCTCACAGCAGCATCACCTCTTGCCTTACCGTCAATTCTGTAATCGTTTGCATTTGGCAGCTGTCGTGAATTACTCTTTAGATCAGTATAAATTTCCGGATACCAGTAGCTGGAGTCAATAGTTCTTCCGTTTGCATTGTATTCCTGAAGTACAGTTAGGAACGGTTTAAGAGTGGGAAAGATAACAAACCCATTTTCAGGGTCTATAGTAAGCCCCGGTATATAGTCAAATTTGTTATCAGGCGTACCCGTCCTACCTATGGAAAATTTGTCTAGGCCAAGTATTGTAATCAGACTGCTGTTAATCTGCAGAGCAGGTGGAAATGTCGGATTGTAAACTCCGTTGTCCTGAAACTTGATATCAAATTCAAAACCCTCTCTGGCAACCCTTGATACAGGGAGCCTGTAAATATTCCTCATCTTCAATTCCCATGCAAGCGTATTTGCCGGGGTAAGGTTATCCACTTTTATCATTTTGAGGACTAATGTATCATCACCATTGGCACCTGAGTCTGAGCTGATAGTTCCGTATTGCTCACCTGTAACGGTTCTTCTGTAAGCTATCCCAACGAAATAATTTTCAGGAAGACTAATCTTCAGAGAAACAAAACCGGCATACTTGTTCAAAGTGTATTCCGAAGTGGAGAGTTTTCTAACAATTCCATATGAGCGCAAACCCTGTACAGGGTTTGGAACAATCTTAAGAGAATCAGCATACTTACCGGACTGAGGAAGTTTTTCCAGATCAGTATGCAACCCAGCCCTTCTGTATCCGGAAAAAGTCACATCTGCCTGAACCCACACTTCAAAAGTAAGATCATCAATCTGCAGTGAATCTGTTGTGGATGTAAGGATTGAATTATTGTAATAGTCGATGAAGCTTTGCTTGTAAATAGTATCAAGGAAATAATGATTGTCTGAATAATCCCATACCTGAATTGTATATGCCTGCTCCTGAGCACCGAAACTGAAATCCTTAACTTCTGTCTTACTCTTCTTTTGGGAGACAACTGTAGAGAGAGCTAATGAGCCAAGTTGAAACTCGCCTTTAACTCCAAACAATGCCTGAGATGAACCAATCAGCCCGGATCTTGTCTCTAGTGAAACATTACCACCCTCAATCTTCTTGATCACTTCATCCGCATATCCGTCATATCGCAGTTTCAATTGGTTCTCGAAATCAAAAAGTCTTTGCGTATTGTAATCAGCATCAATATTAAGCTTATCTCCAACTCTGCCTTTTGCAGTAAGCTGGACTTCCTGCTTGAAGTTGATGCTGTTATTTGAATTTCCGAATCCGCTCAGATCTGTCTGGTCAGTAGTATTTGCCTGATATGAAGCTGTTATATCAACAGCTCCATTTATCTTAAGATTGAATGTTGGCGGTCCGAAGATACTTTCTGACTCGAATGGAAGCGGAATAGTTATGTCTGTGAACTTCTCAAAAAGCTTCGAGAGGTCATCCTGCGAACTCCCCCGAAACCTTTCCGCTACAATTCCTGAAAAAGCTTTGGAAGTGTTCACTTCAGAAACAGCTGCTAAATATGCAGTCATAGGAACAACAAGCGGAGCGCGGATGGGTTCACCATCAAAAGATTCAGTAACAACCACATTGCCATCCTGATCAAATCCTACACTGGTTGCAATGAGAGCAGAACTGCCAAGAAGGAATGGTGATGTTTTATTTTTTACAGAAGTACCGTAAGAGTATTCTGGCGAATACTTAAAGTATTTTATCCGGGCAGTTGAATCTACCGGCAGAAGATTTGTGGAGTCCTGAGCAAGAAGCGAGTCTTGCTGAGTTGCTTGAGATGTATCCTGTTGATTTAATTTATAGTTTACATTGCCGCCAATACGATCTCTTCTTCCTTGAGAAAAAGAAACATTGTTAATTGCGAAGAGAATTATTATAATTGACAAAACAAAAGAAGACTTCTCAAAGAAACTCTTCTGTATTGGGGAGCAAAGATCCAAGTTGTTACTCTGTAAGTATTTTAATTCAAAAATTGTAAAAATCCGCGATAATTTCTATGTTTGATTTGAAAATTTATTTTCTGAACATCGACTAATCCTTACCGATTTCAGCCTCATTTCAGTTTTTTTCTCCATTGTTTGGTTTCAAGTATAATTATTAACAAATTAATTTTCAATGTTCAAGACAAGATTTTTCTTAACTGTCATAACGTTCTTTTTGCTCTGCTTTCAGTCAGGGGAAAAGGCATTTGCACAATTTGAGCCTCACCCGGAACTTGACTGGCAAACAATTGAAACAGATCACTTCTTTGTTCACTATCATACAGGAGCAGAGAGAACGGCTAATACAATCGCGAAGATTGCAGAGGAGATTTATGGACCAATCACTTCTTTGTATAATTATGTACCGGATCAGAAAGTGAGTTTTATTGTTAATGATGCCTCAGACATAGCCAATGGTGCTACGGATTACTTTGGGAACAGGATTGAGATATATGCATCGGCTCTCGACTATGATCTTAGAGGAACTCATAACTGGCTTCGCAATGTAATAACACACGAATACACGCACGCTATTCAAGTTCAAGCCGCCCTCAAGTATGGCAGAAAAATGCCAGCTGTTTATCTCCAATGGCTTGGCTATGAAAATGAAATCAGACCTGACGTGCTTTATGGATATCCTAATGCAATAGTATCCTATCCGCTTTCCGGTGTTGGAGTACCCGCATGGTTTGCAGAAGGCACGGCACAATATCAGAGACAACAGTTGGCCTACGAGCATTGGGACTCACACAGAGACATGATCCTGAGAAGCTATATACTCGGAGACAATCTTCTGACTTGGAATGAAATGGGACAGTTTTCCTCGATAACCAGTCTTAAGGCTGAATCAATATACAACCTTGGATATGCCCTTACAAGATATATTGCTGAAAAATACGGTGAAGATAAACTGAGAGAAATTACAGACAACCTGGGAGACCTTGGCAACTTCAGCGTTGACCGTGCAATTGAAAAATCATTGAAGAAAGATGGCAAGACCTTATACAATGAATGGAAGACTTATCTTCAGAACGACTATGATCTGAGATTAGCTGATGTAAGGAAAGATAAGATCGAAGGTGAGTTGATTGAAAAGAAGGGTTTTGCAAACTACTACCCGCAATTCTCTCCTGATGGAAAAAAGATAGCATATCTTTCAAATCAGGATTATGATTACGGCTCAACCGGATTGAGAATTTATGATGTTAAGACTAAGAAATCTGAAGGAGCAACAGCACCTGTTTCGACAAACTACAGTTGGTCACCTGACAGCAAGAAAATAATTTATGCAAAGAGAAACTCCCCTGCCACTCTTTACGGAACGGTCATATACGATATTTATGAATATGATCTTAAGTCTGAAGAAGAGAAACAATTGACAAATGATATGCGCGCTTTCTCTCCATCATATTCAAGTGACGGTAAATCAATAGTTTTCATTGTAAACAAGGACGGTACTTTAAATCTTAAGATTGCCAACTCCAGTGGAAAGAATGCAAAAGCTCTGACTTCTTTCGAAAACGGAGAACAAGTTTACAACCCAAAATTCAGTCCTGACGGAAAGAGGATATTGTTTGACTATGCTTATGAAGAGTATCGAAAGCTTGCAAGTATTGATATTGCGACAGGCGAAATGACATTCATACTAGATGAGCCCGGAATTGATTACAGAAATCCGGTAATGTCAAAGGACGGCAAGAAATTGTATTATGCTTCAAACAAGACCGGGATATTCAACATCTATTCGTTGGATATGGAGAATAAAAATACACGTCAGATCACTAATGTGCTGGGAGGTGCGTTCATGCCTTCTATTGACAGTGCAGGCAATCTGGCATACGCAACATATACTTCTACCGGTTACAAAATAGCTTTGCTGAAGGATTTCAATGAGAAGGATCCTTCTATTGTTGGTGCATACAAGAGACCTGATCAGCGATTAAAGAAGTATGCATCTCAAGACACATTATCAGCGGGAAGTCAGTTTAACTGGAAGTCGCTGAACAACTACAATGACAAGAATATTCCTGAGCTATCCAGCAAACCGTACAAATCACAATTCACATCTTTGTCATTTATACCTGTCATTAGGTTTGATACATATCAAAGGAGAGACAAGTTCAACTTCTTCGAAGCGATCAAGCCCGGATTATATATTTATTCAAATGAGATTATGAGCAGGCTCTCGTTCTTTGGAGGTGCTGCAATTAACATCAAGGGTGAGCGAGATCTGTTTTTGCAATTCATGTATGATAATGGATTTCCCTTTTTCAAAGATTTCTTCACTAAGGAGTTGAAGTTCCTGCCAAAACTTTCGTTGGATGCCTATAACACAACTCGGCTTTCTGACGCAGAGCTTGTTGCCGGTCTTGACACGATTGATGTAGGCCTTACATATAATTTGCTGTCCTTTGATTTCGGAATGGCGTTCAATGCGATCAATCTGAATCATAATTTCCGTCTTGGAGCTGCTTACTCGAATTATCAATATTCGCTTGATGCATTTGCAATTCCGCAAAGCGGGATCTCTGTCAGATCTTCGAACGAGACCTACTTTAAGGCGTGGGATCTTTCATTCAAGTATGACTTCGAAGAATATTATCCCACAAAAAATACAGACATAAACCCGATTGGCAGAAAGGTTCAGATACTTTATAATTACGAAATGAGTGAGATCAATCCTTCGCTTGTGGTAAACGATGACGGCACAGTAAGCACAAACTTTGAGAAAAGAAATCTTAATAAGCTCTACGGAACCTGGACAGAATCATTTGGGCTGTTCAATAATTTGCACTCACTTTCATTTAGGCTTACGGGTGCAACGATTTTTGGTCCTCCTGTAGAAGACTTCTACAACTTCTATGTTTCCGGACTTCCCGGTATGAAGGGATATCCTTTCTATTCACTTGGCGGAGGAAGAATGGCGTCAATAAATATGACATACAGATTTCCTCTCATTTCAAGAATAGACACAAGGATTTCTCCTCTCTATCTGGACAAGCTTTACTTCTCAGTCTACGGTGACTACGGAAATGCCTGGAACGGCAGCGATGTTACTTTAGCAGATTTTAAATCTGATATAGGGGCTCAGATAAGATTGCAGGCAGTTTCATTTTATGTTTTCCCAACAAGCATTTTCTTTGATGCAGCTTATGGGTTAAACCGTTTCACAGAGATTTATCAGAACACTCCTTCAACTTACGGACAGGAATGGAACTTTTACTTTGGAGTTCTCTTCGGTTTTGATTTGTAATTGAATCAGTGGCGAGGGATTGCTATTTTGCAACTTTCGCGCCCGTAGCTCAATCGGATAGAGCAACAGCCTTCTAAGCTGTAGGTTACTGGTTCGATTCCAGTCGGGCGTACAAAATACAAAAGCCTGCTTCATAGCAGGCTTTTTGTTTTTATCACAATCCAAAAAAGAAGTCTTTATTTGGATCCGATATTTCCCAAAACACTTGGATCAACAAGAATCAGATAACTCAAACTGATTTCTTTCAATAAAAAAATGCGGGTATCTGAATATCCTACCCGCATTCTTATTAGTCTTTGAGTTTCTATAACCTGAAACTACAGAGGTATGTTGCCGTGCTTCTTTTTCGGATTTGTGTCAACTTTGTTTTCAAGAAGCTCAAAGTAATAAATCAACTTCTTCCTCGTTTGGCTTGGTTCAATTATATCATCAATAAATCCTCTTTCTGCGGCAAGATATGGATTTGCAAATTTTTCAGTGAATTCTGCTACTTTTTCGGCGAGAGCTTTTACTTTATCTTCAGAGGCATCAATATCTTTTTTGAAAATAATCTCTGCCGCACCCTGAGCTCCCATTACGGCTATTTCAGCAGTTGGCCATGCAAGATTTATGTCACCCCTAACATGTTTTGAATTCATGACATCATAAGCTCCACCATATGCTTTCCTTATAATCACTGTAACTTTGGGTACAGTAGCTTCACAAAAAGCATACAAGAGCTTTGCTCCGTGCCTTATCACACCTCTCCATTCCTGATCTGTTCCCGGTAGAAATCCCGGAACATCTTCTAGTACAAGTAACGGAATGTTGAACGCATCACAGAACCTTACAAACCTTGCGCCTTTGATCGATGAATTCAAATCCAGAACTCCCGCGAGTACAAGCGGTTGATTAGCAACAATGCCGATACTTCTTCCATTGAGTCTTCCGAATCCAACAACAATATTCTCGGCATACTCTTTATGAACTTCAAAGAAAGTATCTTCATCTATCAAAGCTTCTATTACTTCTTTAATATCATAAGGCTTATTTGGATTTTCAGGAATGAATGTATCAAGGAATGAAAGATCTTTGTCTCCTCTGTTATACTCTGTAGAAGGAGCCGTGTCCATGTAATTCAGAGGCAAGAAGGAAACAAGTCTCCTGGTCATTTCATATGCTTCTGCTTCATTGTCGGCAGTGAAATGGCTGACTCCGCTTTTGACAGCATGAGTCTTTGCACCGCCGAGATCATCAAAGGAAACTTCTTCATGTGTTACAGTCTTAACTACATTCGGTCCCGTAACAAACATATATGAGATCTTATCAACCATTAATACAAAGTCTGTAATTGCAGGAGAGTAAACCGCACCGCCGGCGCAAGGTCCAACGATCAATGATATCTGAGGTATTACTCCGCTGGAGAGTGTGTTACGCAAGAATATGTCTGCATAACCTCCGAGTGAAACCACGCCTTCCTGAATTCTTGCTCCACCGCTGTCGTTAATTCCAATTACAGGAACGCCAATCTTCATGGCAAGATCCATCAGCTTCACAATCTTCTTTGCATGATATTCTGCAAGCGATCCGCCGTAAATTGTAAAATCCTGAGAGAAAACACATACATCTCTTCCAAAGATTTTTCCGGTTCCGGTAATTACACCGTCTGTGTAGAATCTCTGTTTGTCAAGATCAAAGTCATGTGATTGATGCCTTACAAAAATATCTGTTTCGTTAAAACTCCCTTCATCCAAAAGAAGGTTTATTCTTTCCCTTGCCGTAAGCTTACCTTTCTTATGTTGCGATTCGGTACGTTTGATTCCGCCGCCCAGCAAAGCTTCTTCACGTTTGGATCTCAGTTCTTCAATTTTCGAGTTCATTTTTGTCTTATTATGTTGTCAATTTTCTTTACAGTTATTACAATTATTTATGTTACTTAAATTAGATCAAACTCTTTCGATGTCAGCTCCAAGTCCCCTAAGTTTTTCGTCAATGTTTTCATAGCCCCTGTCAATATATATGGCACCGTTTACAAGAGATTCACCTTTGGCAATAACTCCTGCAATAAGGTAAGAGAAACCCGCTCTGAGATCCGGAACATTAATCTCCGCAGAGTGAAATGGTGTAGGACCCTTTACTACAGCGCTGTGAAAATAATGTGTATTTGCAAACCTGCATGTTGCACCGCCTAAACATGTGTCATAGAGTTCTATCTCAGCACCCATTTTTTTCAGTTCGCTTACATATCCAAACCTTTCCTCATAGACTGTCTCATGAACTATTGACAGTCCATTTGCCTGAGTCATAAGAATTACAAAGGGCTGCTGCCAGTCAGTCATAAATCCGGGATGAACATTTGTTTCAATTGCTATTGAATTTAGATCACCGTCATAGAAAAATCTTATACCATTGTCTTTCACTTCATATTTTCCGCCGACTTTTCTAACAGTATTCAGAAATGTTATCAGGTCATCCTGTATTGCATTCTCAACAAAGACATTTCCGCGGGAAGCAATGCCGGCGCAGGCAAAAGATGCTGCCTGATTCCTGTCCGGTATTACATAATGTTCGGCTCCGCTAAGTTTTTCAACTCCTTCAATGGTGATTTTTCTGTCTGTGCTGATCTCAATAATAGCACCCATTTTCTGGAGGAACTTGATCAAGTCAATGATCTCCGGCTCTACGGCTGCATTTGTTAGTATGGTCCTTCCCTTGGCAAGTGTACTTGCAATGATAATGTTTTCAGTAGCTCCAACACTTGGATACTCAAGCCTGATGTTTTCGCCAACTAGTCTGTCTGATTCCAGCACAAAGTAATCCTCACTCATACTCACTCTGCAACCGAGTTTCTCAAGTGAATCAATATGAAAATTTACCGGTCTGGATCCGATCCGGCATCCGCCGGGGACAGGAATCTCCGCTTTCCCTGTTCTGTGAAGCAGCGGACCGGCAAGCAGAATAGCGATTCGTGTCTTATTGCCAAGCTCCTTATCTATCCGGCTGGATGTTACTTCCGGTGTGTGAATTTCAAGAAGATCTTCCTGTGAGATGAACTTTGCTCCAAACGTTTCACAAATCTGTTTTGTAAGAATCAGATCACTGATCTTATTGGGAGAGTTATGAAGTATGCTTTTCCCGTTTGAAAGAAGTGAGGCAACAATAAGTTTTGAAGCAGAATTTTTTGCACCGCTTACCTTCACCGTTCCGGATAAAGGATTTCCGCCCTTTATAAGAAATCGCGAGTTATTTTCCAGATCTGATTCTCCGTTTAGTGAGGATGGATTGTCATATTTCTTCGTTAGTCCTTCCAAAATCCCATTTCACCAAATTTCTTTATTCGCAAATCAAGCAACTTTTCCTTCTTTATTTTTGATACTGTCGCGAGTTCTTCCACAAGTGCCTTCTTCAAGATTTCTGATGCAAGCTCATGATTCCTGTGAGCGCCGCCTGGTGGCTCTTCAATTATTCTGTCAACTATCCCAAGTCTTAACATATCGCTTGAAGTTAGTTTCAAAGCTTCTGCCGCCTGTTCTTTATATTCCCAACTCCTCCAAAGTATGGATGAGCATGATTCCGGTGATATGACTGAATACCAGCAATATTGCAGCATGAGAATCCTGTCTCCAATACCAATTCCCAATGCTCCGCCGGATGCACCTTCACCTATGATCGCCACAATTATCGGCACTTGCAATTTTGACATTTCAAACAGATTTCGTGCAATTGCTTCTGCTTGTCCCCGCTCTTCTGCTTCAATTCCGGGGTAAGCACCCGGCGTATCTATAAGCGTTATTACGGGTATATTAAACTTCTCAGCAAGCTTCATGAGCCTCAGTGCCTTCCTGTATCCTTCCGGATTAGGCATCCCAAAATTTCTGTACAGATTTGATTTTGTATCTCTTCCTTTTTGCTGACCGATGATCATAACGGATTTGCCATCAAGCTCAGCGAAACCGCCTACAATTGCTTTGTCATCGCCGAAATTTCTGTCTCCGTGAAGTTCTATGAAATTATCGGTCATCAGATAAATATAATCGAGGGAAAACGGTCTTTCGGGGTGCCTGGCGAGTTGAACAATCTGCCATGGAGTAAGCTTTTCAAATACTTCCGATCTCAGTTTGTTCACTTTGTCTTCCAGATTTCTGATTTCATCAGAAATGTCAAACTGAGATGACATTCTTCTCATTTCTTCAATCTTCTTCTCAAGTTCAATTATAGGTAATTCAAAATCCAAAGTGCTTTGTACTGCCATATCAACTCCTGTTATATTTGATCATCAAGAAAAATGTCTTTAAGAGAATTTCCATATCAAGTGCAAAGGTCTGATTCTTTGCATAAAAAAAGTTAAGATTCTGCATTTCCTCTTCCGGCATACTTTCGTAATAGTTTAATTGTATCAGTCCGGTTAATCCCTTCTTACCGACAAAGAGGTTGTTTCCTTGATCTAGCCATACCGGATAACCAACCAAACTGTATTTTCCAATCAGGACTTCCGGAAGCAGCAAGAGTTTTGAAAAAGGTCGGGAGAGTGTTTTTCCAATTAATTTGCTGTATAATATCACTGCCGGATAAACCGTTGGAATCAATAATAGGGATATGAAAATATCCAAACTTCTTTTAAAAAATATATTCATTTTATTGTTAATATTATATTCAATTTCTATTAGATTAATCTCATCTATACTGCTTGTATTGAGTTTTGAGAGTATCAATTCTTTTCCCGAAGGAATGATTCTGAATCTCACATTTTTATTCCTGAATTTCCACATGAGATTCAGAACTTGCTGATTGGAAAAGCTATCATCAGTAAAAACAACTTCATGAACGTTGTTTATCTGAATGGCTTCTTCAAGGTCAGAGATTGATTTCCTTTTACCTTTTCCTTCAATCCTGACAATATTGTATTTAGCATTTAGCTTGTCCTCATTGTTCTGACTTAATTGACCTTTGCCTACTACCAGAAGATTAATTTTATTCAGCAGAATGTTCTTTTCTTTGAAGAACAATATCATTGCATAAATTGCTCTCCATGAAAGCAGCGAAGTCACTG
>CALEVL010000249.1 GCA_937924675.1 uncultured Ignavibacteria bacterium
CAAACAAATTGGCATGGCAGTTCCTCCTATAGGTGCTAGATTAATATTTGAAGCGATTCTGAAAACATTCGCTGGAATTCCCTATGACTCTATTTCACCAAACATCACATTTAGAAATCAAAATTTATTTAGCAGTTTTGCTTTGGAACCAAGCAAAGATTACAGCACTAAATAATGCAGGTAGATGACCTCTACAACTCTAACCTAATTCAACCGATTCGCCACGGCGCAAACAGATTATTTATTATAAGCGGCTATGCTTCAGCTACATTCGCACGAAGGCATGTTGTGGACTTGTTGAAGATTAATAATGACTTTGAAATAAATCTGCTTGTTGGAATGCCTAGCGCAAGAGTTGATCATCTTGCATTCCTTCAATTGATAGAGGAGTATAATGGTAGATTTAAAGGATATTATTTCCAAGGTAAACCTAGTGTTCACTGCAAGGTATACTCATGGTTTTTGGACGACAAGCCATTTATCGGATTTGCTGGTTCTGCAAATTATAGCCAATTTGGTTTTTTTCCCGAAGAGCAACTAAATCAATTAAGCAAAGAAGATCCAATTGAAATAAAGATACTCTTTGATAAATTATTAAAGAGTAGTATATTTATGCCAAGACTTGAAATAATTCTTCCCAAGGGTAATAGAATTCCTAAAGTAAAAAGTGTCCCGCCTGGGCAAATAGAATGGGAAATACCTAACAAAAGAGTGACAATTAGCTTCTTGGATAGAAAAGGATTTCTCCCTAAGATTTCAGGCCTAAATTGGGGGCAAAGAGAAGAGAAAAGAACAGATAAGAAGACTGGGAAAGTCACATTTGTGAAACGAGAACCCAATCAAGCATATTTGAGTTTGAAGGGTACTTCCAGAAAAGAAGGTTTTTTACCCGAAACTGCTTTTACATTCACTCTGATAACAGATGATGGAAATTCGTTTGACTGTGTTGTTGCTCAGGAAGGTCGGAAAGCAATTCATACAACAAATGATAACAGTCTTATGGGTAGATATTTTAGAGATCGAATTGGTGTTCCACTTGGTAGTCTAGTTACAGTAGATAACTTAGAAAGTTATGGAAGAACAGATTATACTCTTGAGAAGATAGACGAAGAAACCTTTCTCTTGGATTTTTCAGTTAATTGAATTCAGTTCACGTACAATTTTATCTATACATTTTTTTGAATCCCTTTCAATTTCTTTAGCCCAAAGACGAATTACTTTCCAACCTTCTCTCCTCAATTTCATATTGACTTCAATGTCTCTTCTGATGTTACCTTCGATTTTTTTTATCCAATAAGCTCTGTTACTCTTAATCTTTAAGTTAGATACTGACCAATTCTTGCCATGCCAAAATTCGCCATCACAGAAGACAGCAACTTTTTGCTTGCTGAAAGTAAAATCAGGTCTTCCGAAAACAAGTGGATCATTTTTTAGAAACTTTAATCCGTATTCAGTTAAACCTTTAGATATATACTTTTCTACTTTCGTGTCTTTTGAATGAATATTCCTCATATTCTTGTACCTTTGTTCTTTAGTCAAATTGTCCATAGTCTGCTATATAAGGGTTAAATTTAACTGCCGAAATGCGAATTTCAAAAAGATCCTCTGCATTCTTCAAAAAACAAAATTCATTCCGATTTTGAATGTACTGTATCTCAGCGGCGCAGTGCTTGTGAATGGCCAGTTCATCTGATCTTTTCTTAACTGATAGAATCCGTATTCATAAGCATTCTTGAGAATGAAATCAACGAACACTCCGGCGACGGCGGAGTTCCTGATTATCTGTCTTGTGAAGGCATCCAGCAATACCAATCCTGATAATTCAATAAGCGTGCTCAAAGACTGCTTGCCAAAGAGGTGCCGTGGGAAGACATCTGAAATCTGATACATTGGCGATATCGAAAAACCTTTGAATAGTTGAAAGTTCAGCCCGGCCTCTGTTGAAGTGCCGAATCTGAATGTGCCGTTGAAATCGTTCAGAGTCATGAAATTAGAATCGGGAATAGCAGTATTGTTTTCATACTTGAGCTCCGTCCACTCAAATGAAATTGAATTATATGGAAGAATAGATACAGATCCAAGTTTTAAGCCGTACCCTGATTTATTGCCAAATCCGAATCTCCACATCGAACTATTAACTGAAGTTGCACTTGGATTCTTGCTGATGTATTCGTCAGAAGCAGTGCTTAGAGATATATATCCGTTGTTGAAGTCAACAACGTCTTTCCTGTACTTTGTCTTCTTTTGTTCAGTGAATCCAAGTCTCAGCTCAAACATGCCGGCATCTGAGAGTCCTACCGGAGATGTGTTCAATCTTATTTCCGAAAGTCCGTAAGAAAATTCGACCGAAGGTTTGTTACTGCTGAAAAATTTCCAATTGTAACGTTCATAATCGGATTGAGAAAAACATGTTGATGCAAATGCGAAGATTAAAAATGCAGTAAATCTGATGTTCATTGACATAATATTTTCTTAAGAATGTTCATTCTGTTTTGACGAATATCTCTCGAAAAGGTTTCCGGAAACAAGAATAGAAATAAATTTTAAATCAGATGCCGGATCATCTTTGCTTTTTACAAAATATCAAATTAATTCTGATATAGAACTGCATTGCCATTTGCCGAAAATCGAACGTTTTGAGCATTTCCCCAGACAATTATTACCCTAACTCTTAAATGCATTAAAGCTATTTTTGCGTAATAATTTGAAAAACACTTACGACATAATAATAATCGGCGCAGGCATTCTTGGCTTGAGTACAGCATACAATTTGCTGAAGAAGGATGCTTCGCTTAGCATTTGCATTATCGAAAAAGAAACTGGTCCGGCAATGCATCAGACCGGTCACAATAGCGGCGTCATGCATTCCGGGATCTATTACAAACCGGGAAGTTTGAAAGCCGTAAATTGTATCCGCGGTTACAAGATGCTTGTTGAGTTTTGCACTGAACAAGGGATACCGTTTGAGATATGCGGCAAGGTCATAGTTGCTACAGACGAAAATGAATTTGCGCGGCTTGATGATCTTTTTCATCGAGGAAAGGAAAACGGACTGAAAGGATGTCGAGTCATTTCAGCGGATGAGATAAAAGATATTGAACCTCATGCATCCGGCTTGAAAGGAATCTTTGTACCGCAAACAGGTATAGTAGATTATAAAGTCGTATCGCAAAAGCTTGCAGGAATTCTAAAACAAGGAAAATGCAATATTATTTATGGAGAGAGCGTAAACCGAATCAAAGAAGGAACAAAGGATATTGAAGTCGCAACCGACAGCAATAAATATTACGCTCGGAAATGTATAGCATGCGCCGGACTCTTTGCTGACCGTATCGCAAAATTGTCAGGCAAAGATCCAGACTTTCGAATCATACCATTCAGAGGTGAATACTTTGAAATAAGAAAAGACAAAAGACATCTTGTGAAGAACCTCATTTATCCTGTTCCGGATCCCGAGTTTCCGTTTCTTGGTGTTCATTTCACAAGAAGAATTGACGGGAGCATTGAGGCAGGACCCAATGCCGTGCTTGCATTCAAGCGTGAGGGATACAAAAAAAATGATTTTAATTTAAGGGATTCGTTTGATACTTTGGCATTCGCCGGTTTCAGAAAGCTTGCAGCCAAGTATTTGCATACTGGGATTGATGAATTCAAGCGGTCGTTCTCGAAGAAAAGGTTTGCGCAATCTTTGCAAAGACTTGTACCATCAATCACCGAAAATGATCTTCTGCCCGGCGGCTCGGGTGTGCGGGCTCAGGCATGCGGAAAAGACGGCAACCTGATAGATGATTTTCTGTTCATCGAAGATGAACTAATGATAAATGTCTGCAATGCACCTTCGCCTGCTGCAACTGCTTCACTGTCGATAGGCGAAACCATATCAGCCAGAGTTTCAATTTAATCTTATCAATACACAACACAATGAATGATATTATTGGAAAGTCTAAAGTTGCTGCCGAAATCAAGACTGATCTAGAGTCAAAAAATATCGGCATATCGGCTGTTGATTTCGAAAGACCATGGGGCGGATTCTTTAAGATTGACAATTCAAGTCTGAACAAATTTCTTGAAACATACTTCAACGGAGTAGAACTTCCGTTCGATATTAGTAGACTTAATGTGAGTCCGAAGATACTTGCAGTTGAACCTCACAAAAAGCTTTCGTGGCAATCACACGAAAGAAGATCAGAGCTGTGGCGTGTTGTTAAGGGACCTGTTGGGATTTATACAAGTCCAACTGATGTACAGCCGGATGAAATGGATGTTTATAACGATAATGATATTGTTGAAATGCAACTTGGAACAAGGCACAGACTTGTCGGACTTGACGGCTGGGGAATTGTTGCCGAGATATGGGTTCACACTTTTCCCGACAATCCATCGGATGAAGATGATATCAGAAGAATCTCGGATGACTTTGGAAGAGGATGAAAACCGAATGTGTGAATTGAAATGAATATCATGATTCAATTGATTCCACTTATTTCAATTGTGACTCTGATGTTTGCATCGGCCGAGAATTTGTTTTGCGGTAACAACTCAACTGTTACAAATGTTAAGCCGGTTCAAATTGCTGAAGTTAGTGCAGGCAGATTAGATCAGGCACCACTCAATGACCTTCAGAAAAAGATCATTGAAGGAGCAAGAAAGAATCTTGAAGATAATACGGAATACGATCTTACGATGGGCTACTATGTGTTAACTTATGAAGACGGCGTCAATACGGGCCGTAAGGTTTTTCCCGGCGGTGATCTTGATCCGGCAATTGGTGTGTGCACTGATGTGATAGTAAGATCATTGAGATACGCAGGAATTGTTGATCTTCAGGCGGCAGTCAACGAAGATATAATATCGAACGCGAGCGAGTATCCGTTATCCAGATGGGGAAAGAAGAAGCCCGATACAAACATTGACCACAGGAGAGTCATGAATCTTGAAGTGTGGTTTGCAAGACATTGGAGAATTGTTGAAGATGAAAATTTTCTCGCCGGAGATATTGTAGTTTGGGATATGAATCAGGACGGAGCCAGTGATCATATCGGAATTGTGTCAGACAATATTTCGTCGGGAAGGAATACAGTAATACATAACCATCCCGATCCCGGCCACATTGCGGATGAAGATAAAATTTTCAAATGGAAGATCACCGGGCATTTCAGAATTCCGGCTTCTTCCGAATAACAGAACACGATCTTTGGAATTATTTGATGCGATAGTAAACAGAAAGACAACGAATACTGCATTCGCAGATAAGAAGGTTTCCCGCGAAGACATAGAACTCCTTGTAAAGATGGCATCACATTCTCCGAGCCACTTCAACTCGCAGCCCTGGAGATTTGTGATAGTGCAGGAGCAGGAGATTATAGACAGAATTGCAAAGATTGCCGGCGATGCGATGGTTCAGCTTATGGATGACGGAAGATTCTGGAAGCAGTACAGAAAATATTTCCGATTCAGTGAGGAAGAAATGGAGAAGACAAAAGATGGGATACACATCGACCATCTTCCTTCTTTTCTGAAGCCATTTGCAAAGTCTATCTTTTCTGAAACAGGAGGCAAAATAATTTCAAGATTCAAAGTATCAAGAATTCTTGGGAATGATGAAGAGAAACTTGTTGCCACGTCTCCGATTCTCTTTGCCATAGCGTTGACAAAGGATGAATACAAGAAGGAAGAGCTTTCCGGATTTTATTCTGTTATATCAATGGGAGCAGTGATCCAAACTCTTTGGCTTGTAACTACAGCAATTGGAATGGGGATGCAGTTCATTTCAACCCCCGGGGAAATTCCGGAGAAATGGAAAGAGATTGTTTCTATACTTGGCATACCGGATGACTATGAGCTTGCGGCAGTTTTCAGAATGGGATATGTTGATTCATCAGTCAAGCGGCCGACTATAGACTGGAGATCATCTCAGCGCAAAGATTTTCACGAGCTGGCTTCTTGTGACAGGTTTGGCAAGAAGTTCAGTTGAGCTAAAACAATGAGAGAGATTTTGCTTTATGCCGGCGCTGTTCTTTACGCTGCAAATTACTTAACGGGCTGGTTGCTTTATCTTCGCAAGATAAAAATGGGAAAACGTCAGCATCAGATCCTGTTTATCTCGATTTTCATGGTATTGATTGCTTTAATGCCATTTATGTATGGCAGCGGAACGGCTTTTGTGATGCTTTTAATCTCAATTATTATGATGGCAGTTTTGCCTTTTGGGAGGAAAGGCGGTGCTTATCATATTCTTGTAAGCACTATTGGTTTGTTATCATTTACATTGATCTTTTTTGTATGAGTAAGAATTATTTCTGAAGAAAATTTCCTGACACAACTTATGTGGAAGACAAAAGAAGGAAGTACCGGAAGACTGATACAGCTGTGTATCGGATACTTTGTGTTTTATGTTATCACGGGATTAAGCGTTAAGTATTTCTTAGGCAAGCCGGAACTTGGCTTTCCCGGAATGTCGGATATGCAGTATCTGGTTTACAGCACAGTAGGTGGAAATGCATTCGCACTCGCAGTAGTATTGATTCTCGGATGGTATAAAATCCAATCCAACGGCACTACTAAATTTCTTGGGATGACAATTCCCGAAGAGCTACTGTACATTATTCCATCAGGAATCTGCACTGCAGTAGTGATCCCGACAACTACTCTAATGTATTCGCTTCCAATTTCCGTAATGGTTGCCATGGTGATAATGCGTGGAAGCGTAATTGTCATAAGCAGACTTGTCGACGAGATACAGATTCGAAAGGGGATCCTCAAGAAAAGGATTTACATGGAAGAAAACATTGCAGTAATATTTGCAATCATTGCTGTAGCAATAAATGTGTTCTTCGGAAAGCAGGGGGAATTTGATTTCATATACAATGTTGCTGCAATGACAATTCTTACAAGTTATATAATTGCTTACTTCATCAGGATCTACATAATGAATTATTTCAAGAATACACGGGCGAAGGGTGTCAGACAGGATAACAAGGGTTTCTTCGGAATCGAACAGATTGCAGCAAGCATTACGATGATGCTCGGTGGCATTCTTGTGTATTTCGGGTACAAGTCTTTTGGCTGGACGGCGCCGCAGGTCCTGTCTTTTGTAGATTCATTTTCAAACATTCATCCTATGTGGGTCTGGGCAATACTTGCGGGAACTGCATTCGGAATGGTTGCATTCTTTTCGGTTTTCATCTTCATGTTCAAGGGAAGGACCGCAACATTTGCAGGACTTGTTAACCGGCTTACTTCACTTATTGCCGGAACTGCCGCAACGCTTATTTTTGCATTCGCTTTCGGTGGAAAGTATCCCGGAATGGCAGATTGGCTTTCGCTTGTATTCATCTTAATCGCTGTTGCGTTTATATCCGTTGCAGAAAAGAAGAGGACAACAGAGCTCAAGGCAACTCACGAATTGGATGATGACAATGGAACAGCAACTGTCAAACCCGCATAAAAAAAATTACGATAGGCATGAGAAGTTCAATTCAATTACAGTAATCTATTCAACACTGAACTAATGTTTACAGAATTTATTTTTTCCATGCACTCGGTGATTGTAATCATAGCTACAGCTCTGCTGAGTATGCTTCTTTCTGTTCTTGCATTGAAGTTTATTAGAAAGAGAATTAGTTGGGAACATTTCAAGGAGAATCATGAAGTCGGTGGATTTCTTTTCAATGCTTTGGGCTTGATCTATGCTGTGATAGTTGCATTCGTGATGTTCATAAGCTGGACTGAATATACTGATGCGATCAATTTCAGTGAGAATGAGATAAGCCATCTCCGGTCACTCTATCACAACAGCCAGGCATTTGATGAAGATATGCGGAAGAATATCAGGGGCAACATAATATCATACGTAAATTCGGTAATAACTGAAGAGTGGCCCATGATGGGTCACGGAAAGATATCAGAATCTTCCAGAATTGAGTTCACAAAACTTTGGAACCTTTACCTCATTGCACCACATCTCAAGGAAGGAAAGACAGAAATAGTTTATCAGGAGTCATTGAAAGATCTCTCAGAGGCTGCCAAAGCAAGGGTTATGAGAATCGCAACGAGCAGAAAAAGCATTCCGGGTATAGTTTGGACAGTGATCATCATTGGAGCCTTAACTTCAGTTGGATTCTCATTGTTCTTTGGAACCCGTGTCTTCAAGGTTCAGGCAACAATGACTGCTCTCTTTGCAATGACAAATGCTTTAATAATTCTTCTGATATATTATCTCGATCATCCGTTCTCAGGAAATACCGGACTCTCTCCAATTATTTTCAGTGAGTTTCTAAAAATGATAAACACTAACCCAATATTATAAGATCAACATATTTTATCTACCTAGAACCGGAAACAGCTGCAATAAACCTTTGTGAATCATTTCCATTGCAATAGCACTGATGAGAATTCCGGAGACTTTTGTGAGCACATCTACTCCGGTCTTTTTCAGTTTCATTTCTAAAGGACCGGCAGCTCTGAACGAAAAGTAAACGGCAACAGATACTGCAAGTGCTATCGATGGTATTATGAGCAATTGCCATATATCTGTTGTGCTGCCTCCGTAAAGTATCATTGAACTTATTGGTCCCGGACCGGCTAACAACGGAATTGCCAGCGGAACAATTGCAAACGAATCACTTCCTCCGGCGCTATTTACAGGAACATTCTTGTCACTCTGAGCACTGCTTCCCAGAATCATAGACAAAGAAATGAGAAATATTATTATCCCTCCGGCAAGTGTAAAAGCTCCCGCACTGATTCCAAACAGAGCAAGTACATACTTCCCAAGAAAAAAAGAAAATATAAGGATGAGAAAAACCGCAGTTGAAGTCTTCTTCGCTATTGCATTCTTGTCAGCAGTTGACATGTTTCTTGTATTATTCAGAAAGAAGGGGATTCCCTCCAAAGGATTGACAAGTATGAATATGGCTATGAAGACTTTAATGGTTCCTGTAATACCTTCAGTCATTTTTAGTAAGAAGTTTAGTCTTTTAATACTGAGCAACTGAAAAACGATTGGATGCAAATTAACGAATATGAATTGAAAATGCGGGGTATCAATCAAAATCTGTCAGTTTTCATTATCACACTTGTCCAAAACGTTTGATTTTTTTGGCGAGTTGGATTTAATAAGTTATGATGTCAAAGGTTATTCCGCTTTCTTTTGAACCCTTCGGCAAGCTCAGGGCAAGCTAAAGAAAGCTTGGCAAAGAAACCCTTCGGCAGCCCTTCGACCGGCTCAGGGC
>CALEVL010000250.1 GCA_937924675.1 uncultured Ignavibacteria bacterium
GATAGATTCTGTTTGCTGTCAACATTTGAAGGGCGATGCAGTGTGATCAGAGCATAGTTCTTTTCCGTTATGCAAAGCTCTTTCAGTATGTTGGATTTCTTAATCAGCGGAAGCAAAGCAATGAGCGAGTCGATCATTGTGTTTCCTGCAAAGAAAATTTTCTTGTCGCTGATTCCTTCCTTTTGGAGGTTCCTGACGCCGCTGGGTTCTGTAACAAACAAGTAATCGGCAAGCACATCAGTTACAAGCCGGTTGATCTCCTCAGGCATAGACCTGTCAAAACTGCGAAGTCCTGATTCAACATGTGCAACAGGAATTGCAGGAAGCATATCGTCGGATTGTTTTGTGCAAACAAGAGTTGCGGCTGAAGTTGAATTTACATCTCCATACACTATTACCAGATCCGGTCTTTCCTTCTTAATGACCTTCTCCAGCTCAATCATTATAAGGGCTTTCTGCTCGGCGTGAGATTTTGAACCAATGCCAAGGAAAATATCCGGCTTTGGAAGTCCGAGATCCTTAAAAAAGACATCAGACATTTTCTTGTCATAATGCTGACC
This sequence comes from uncultured Ignavibacteria bacterium, assembly GCA_937924675.1. Lineage (GTDB taxonomy): Bacteria > Bacteroidota > Ignavibacteria > Tepidaquicellales > Tepidaquicellaceae > JADJAH01. The sequence continues at coordinate 561 of CALEVL010000250.1, forward strand.
GGTATGTACAATTTTATGAATTACTCTCTTCTTGTGCTTCAGAAGTTGCTTATGGATTGGCGCCATTTTCATGAAGTTTGGCCTGGCACCTACAACGGAAATGATCTTCTTCAATTAGACTTGTATGATTATGAATTGCGCCAAATTAGTTAAAAATATGTAGAGTTAGAATGTATAAGTTATTTTTGGAATTACAGCAATGCAGTTGCTCTGGGGAAATTAGAAATGGAAAATTGAAAATTGAAGAGTGCCTATTTTTACCTGCGAATGCAGTTTCATTTACAGCCGTGGAACCGGCATTTTCAGATTTCATAGAAATTCCCGATCCTCTGTGAAACTCAGTGTTCCTCTGTGGATCTTCGTGAAATCACTTAAATGAAAAGTTTTGCCGGCATTCTGAAGTGAGTTCTCCAAACGTTAGAACTTCTGTATGCAAACCTAAGCATGGTGAGCAGAAACAAATCGAGAAAATATTTTCTGCGTTTTCAATAAATTAATAACATTACCACGAGGCACATCAGATTTTTCATTGATATTTGCAATTTAATAGGGCATTATTGTTCTCGTAAAAATCCCACCCAAGATTTTTCAACTTCAGGACAGTATAAAGGAACTGACTTGCAATAATATTCTATTGCTGAGATTCATTAAACTATTGTGAATTTCAGCTATTGTAATTTGATTGCCCCAAAGCAGTCAAGTCTGCAAGTATTGATTTTAATGTCATCCAAAATGCTTTAATTCTGAAAAAACTTTTGAAATTAATCTCCAAATAATTTTCAACTGTCCTCATCTTATCAGAGGGATTGAAACATTTAATCAACTTAATACTAAACAAAATCATTAACAAAATGAAACAGAGAATTACATTTGTGCTGATGATGCTTCTGATTATTACAGGAACTTCATTCACGCAAGACAAGCAAGACTGGAAATTCATTCACCCGACACCTCAAGTAAATCTGCTGAGAAAGATCAAAGCAATTGACTCTGACAGTTGGGTAACCGTTGGAGCCAACGGTACTTACATGCAAACATCGAACTCAGGAGCTAACTGGTATTTCCATCACTTTGCAGGTGAGGCAAGTGCCACATTGGCAACGACACAGAACTATGACATGTGGTTCTTCAATGAGAATACCGGCATAGTAGTAGGTGATGCAGGTTATATTGGAAGGACAACAAACGGCGGTGTCAGTTTTGATACAACCGGTAACGGCTTGCTGCCAACAAGTGTCAGATGTTGGGCCGTATGGTTTGCAGATGCAAATACGGGCTATGTAGGAGCAGGTGGTCAGGGATCATTCTTAAGCAGAATCCTCAAGACTACAAACGGCGGAGTTAACTGGTCATTGGTTTATTCTTCAGCAACGAATTATGTTACCGCATTGGGAGGTGCTGATGCAAATAATGTGACAGCAGCATGGTCAAACGGAACAACTGTTATTACAACTAACGGTGGAACTTCCTGGACAGAAAATACGAGCGCTCTTTTCTCAATCCCTAATAATATTACTTATCTGAATTCAACAACCGGCTTTGCTTGCGGAACCGGCGGACAAGCCAGCAGAACCACTAATACCGGTGCAAGCTGGACTCCAATCAATACTCCAACATCTGACTGGGCAATGTTTCAGATAAAAGCAGTTTCAGCATCAGAAATTTATGCAGTCGGAGATCCGACTTTCCTTTATAAGTCAACAGACCTTGGAACTACATGGACTTCATTGCCAATATCAGTAACAGGACCGGCTGTGACATTTATCTGGTACTCTGTTGACAAGGTCGGCTCAACTTTGATCATGTCCGGTGATTATGGCGTTGTAGCTGTTTCAAATGACGGTGGTGCAACTTGGAGTTCAAACAGCAAGATCATAAAGACTGCACTCAACTATGACATAACCACAGTTACAGGTACAAGCAAATACTGGATAGTTGGAAGACCATCCGGAGCCGGTAATCAGGTTCTGTATTCAAGCAACAGCGGTTCAACATGGTCCGGAATTAATGTCGGAGCTACAGGCGAATTCCAGAGTATCTCAATGATCAATGAGTCAACCGGTTATATGAGCGGATCAAATAACCAGGTCATGAAAACTACTGACGGAGGCGCAACATGGTTCTTCAAGACCGGTCCTTCTCCGGTTACTACATCTCAATTATATTCATGTGAATTCATTGATGAAAACACAGGATGGGTATTCGTCAACTTTTCAACAGTTGCCGGAGGTAATGTATTTAAGACAACAAACGGCGGTGACAACTGGACTCAATATACAACGGGTGCAACAAGTGAAAACATTTACTCGGCAGATATGGTAGATGCAAATACCGGATATTGCACAATGAATCAATCCGGCAGACCACTTTACAGAACAACTAACGGCGGAGCGAACTGGACTGCACTGACTACCGGCTTGACCGGAAGTCTGAGAGGTGTTACTGCTCCTGATGCAAATACAGTTTATGTTGCTCAAACATCCGGAACTCAAAGAGTTGCCAAGTCAACAAACGGCGGAGCTAACTGGACATTGATTACACTTCCCGTTACTGTTGACTGTACAAGCATGGATTTCAAAGATGCAAATACCGGATATGTTGTTGGCAATTCTACGACAGTTGTTTGCAGAACTACAAACGGTGGTGCAAACTGGACATTCCAGAATACTCACGGAATAACTCAGGGAAAAGTATTCGTAACACAGGGTGATACAGCATGGGCTTTGGGAGGAAACAGTGCAATTTCAAGATACATTGGACCTGTCAGCAATGTTAAAGTAAGTGCAACCATACTTATGGAAGCAATGTATTCAGCCGGTTCAAATCTTCTTGCAAGAAAAGACAATGTAAAGATGTATCTGAGAAGCGCTTATTCTCCTTATGCGATAGTAGATTCCGCCACAGCTATAATTGATTCTGTTACACATACAGGATTGTTCACCTTCAACAATGCAGTATCCGGAAAGTATTATCTGGCAATGAAGCACTTTAACACAATTGAGACCTGGAGCAAATCAGGTGGTGAGACTATTCTTGGTAACGGTACAACTTACAACTATAATTTCACAACATCCGCATCGCAGGCATTCGGAAACAATATGGTGCTGAAGGGATCAAAGTATTGCATCTACAGCGGTGATCCAAATCAGGATGGAATTGTGGATGGAGCTGA
>CALEVL010000251.1 GCA_937924675.1 uncultured Ignavibacteria bacterium
CAAGTGAAGCAAAGATTACATATTCTATTTTCAATGTGTTCAAATTTGAAGTGAATGATTATTTAGATCAAGATAGCTATAGATGTACGAGCGGTCAAAGAAACTATTCGTTGATTTACACCCCTGCATATTTGGTCAAAGCCAATATTTACTCTGTTATTGCATAATAATTGAACTACTTTACACCCTATGGTCAAAACAATTTTATTGGATATACTCAGAACGTTTAATGCCGACGAATTGAAGAAATTCGGAGAAATGACCCGTTCACCTTATTTCAACAAACAGACAACAGTAGTAAGGCTATTCGAGTATATCAAAGTTTACTTCCCGGAGTTTGACGATGTAGCACTCAGGAAAGAATCTGTTTACTCACATTTGTTTCCCGGAAAAGCATACAAATATGGCTCATTGAAAAATGTCATATATGACCTTCAAAAACTTTCAGAAACATTCATTACTGATCTGGAGCTGAAGAAGAATGATTTTGAGGTAAGAAGATCATTAATTGAAAGTCTTTACGGAAGAAAACTTACAACTTTAAGTGAAAAGAACCTGAGGGAACTTGAAAAAGATGCAACGGCAAAAGAATCAATTGAGGAAGACTACTTCTTGAGATTGTTCAACTTGTATAAATTCAAACGCATACATATTTTCGCAGCGGCAAAGGGGAACATAAATATAAATGAGAAAACACAGACACCTTACTATGAACAGCTTCTCAGTGCAACTAAATATTTGAAGAAGTACTACATGCTTGACACACTTAGAACATACAACTATATAATCACAAACAAGAACATTCTGAATACTGAGAAGACTATCAGGGATTGCGAAAAGTTCATTGCGCAATACAAATTAGAGGAGCATGAAGAGTTATCCTTAAAACTCGAACTAATGTTTCTAAAAATGAATCTGGGAAAGATCACGGAGAATGAATTTCTTCAATTCAGAAAATTAGTGCTTACTGATCTATATGAAAAGAAGACAGACAAGTCAACTGTTCTGGCATATTCGATCTATCTGATGAACTACTGCAGGATAAAAAATAAGACCGAAAAGAAATATCTTCTCTATGCGTTTGAAATTCTGACTAATCTGTTCGACAATGATAATTTGATTAGCGGGTCAGGTTATATGAATATTGTATTAGTTCGCAATATTATACTGATAGCAACTCAGCTGAATGAGTTTGAATGGTGTGAGAAATTTATGAAGAGCTACATGAAGAAGATACATCCTGATTACCGTGACAATGTCATGATGTTCTATAATGCTCATAAGAAGTTCTATGAAGGCAGATTTGACGAATCACTTGAGTTCCTTTCACAGCTAAAGTTTGATGATATATTTAATAAGAATTACATAAAGAAGCTTCTCGTAATCAATTACTACGAACTGAAATACTTTGATCTTCTCGATGAGCAGCTGGAATCGTACAAAAAGTTTCTTGCAAACAACGAGAGTCTTCCCGACTCATACAAGAAAGAATCACTTAGATTTGTAGATTATGCGTGCAAACTTTACAAAGGAGCTACAAGCAATAAATCAGATCTGAAGTATCTTAAAAAGGAAATACAGTCTGAAAGGGAATTCCAAAACAAAGATTGGTTTGTTAAGAAACTCGAAGAACTTGAAGCAGGTAAGTAAACCAATTGGTTATACTTTAAAAAAAAAGTTTTCTAAACAATTTCTTCACAAAGTGTTCAGAGCTTTTTGCCCAATGCATGTCACACTGAGCTTGCTTGCCCGGCGAGGACGGGTCGAAGTGTGAAGGTTCCGGAAAGTGAGAAAGTTATCAAATCTTGTTCTCGCAGAGTCACTCAGTGCATTTCTGATGACTCTGCGAGAAATATGTTCGGTGTCTTTAATAATTACGGATTCAGCTACAAACGCACGAATAACTCCCTTCATCGTATCGACTTCAACGAATGCACAATGAATCTCTTTCATTGGTGTATTCGTGGCAACTGCTTCACCCCTGCTGCCTGCCACTTAGTGGCCTGTTGGCGCGGGCTAAAAAAACTCTCAACTCTCAACTCTCAATTCTCTTTTGCTTTCACGGACGAATCACGCTCACAAAATTTGCCGCATTATTATCCGAGATCGCAAAGTCAGTCCCATCAACAAAATTGTCACCGGTAAGATCTGTCACAACATATCCTCCGACAAAATTCGCGGCATCATTATCTATCGTACTTACATCCGTAGCATCAACTGTCCCGTCTTTATTAATGTCACCTCCATAAATGGCAAACTTTACCGGTGAAGCATCAACCTGAGTCATGTTATCCCCAAATGCCTGAGTGGCACCGGATGTGAAATCATAAGTCAATGAGTTGCTTGTAAATGTTTGCGGCGTCTTGCTCCAGGTTTCAATTGAATTTCGATGTTTGAGTTGAATGTAATAGATCTCTCCATTTAGTGCATTTGCGAAAGTGAATGTTGCATTACCGGATGTGTTTAACAAGGCGCGAGTTGAATCAACTATTGCATAAGGCGCTGAATTGTTTCGCAACAATACAGTAACGGTATCACTTATTGTTGCATTCGATCCTGAACTGTAAAATCCCTGTATCAGCATTGTAAGATTGAGTTGTTGAGCTGCCAATCCGTTCCATGGCCTGAAGTTTCCTAAAGGAGAGGGGATATAGTTGTTGTAGTATTTCCAAGGTCCAAACTTCTGATACGGATTATTTGCAAGACTATACTGAACTCTGGCTCTCCATTTGTATTCTTTAGATGAGTTCAGTCCGGCTATGTCATTGTTCAGTTCAACACCGGTTACAGTTGTTCCCATATCAGTCAATGACCCTGAACCCGATGATGAAGTGCTGTTTGTTATTGTGCTTCCGCTGAAAGGATTCCCGTTTTCTCTGTGTTCGTAAACTATCTTACCGTCAGCTCTCCCGTATGGGCTCTTGCCAAATGTATTTAATCTTATCTGACCATTAGTGCCGGTCAAACTCCCTGATGACACAACATTGCTTGTACCCGGTTTGTATTGCTGAACATTTGATCTCAATCCGTTTCCATTGTTCCCGTAATGAACAAAAGCGGCACCGTCAGTTGTCGCACCGGATGTATATTGAGTAGAGCCGACTATTACATCAGAGTATCCGTCACCATTTACATCACCCGCTGAGGAGACACATACTCCCAAATATGCTAACGGCTGATTGCCTTCAGTTGACCAGTTTGATGTTAGAGACAATCCTGATGCAGATCCCATGTACAGGAATGCCGCTCCCTCATCAACCAATCCATTATCAAAGGCACTTGCACCAACGATTGCATCTGAGTATCCGTCGCCGTTCACGTCACCGGCCGATGAAACGCTGATTCCAAATAGTGCTGATGCCTGATCGCTTTGAGCCGACCAGCCAACAGTGTATTCTAATCCTGTTGCTGATCCGTAAAATGCATATACGAGTCCTTCATCAGTTTGTCCGTAATCATAATCCGGTACACCAATCAGAACATCTGAATATCCGTCTCCATTTACATCACCGGCTGAAGAAACACTTGAACCTAAATGAGCGCCGGTCTGATTACTTTCAACTGCAGAGTAATCTGGTGTTGCAGGCAGGCCCGATGAAGATCCGTAAAAAGCAAAGAATTTGCCTTCGTCAACTTCTCCGTTGTCATAAGCAGGCGCACCTATTATTACATCAGAATATCCATCGCCGTTTACATCACCCGCAGTTGATACACTCTTACCAAAGTCTGCACTTGCCTGATTGCCTTCCGAAGTCCAGTCAGCATTCAGCGGAGTTCCATTCACTCCAGGGCCGGATGCAGAACCTAACCAGACATAAACACTGCCTTCATTTGTTTGTCCGCTGTCATATCTATTTGCTCCAACTATTATATCTGAGTATCCGTCTCCGTTAACATCACCTGCTGTTGCAACGCTATTTGCAAATTGAGCTCCGGCCTGATTGCTCTCAGCTGACCAACCAACACCATACTCGAGTCCTGTTGGTGAGCCGAATATGAGATAGACCAATCCTTCGTCAATTTGACCAAGATCAAAAAATGGTACGCCGATAAGAACATCAGAGTATCCGTCACCGTTTACATCGCCGGCTGTTGAGATGCTTGATCCCAATTGAGCTCCTGTTTGATTGCCTTCAATTACAGAGTAGTCTGCTATTGCAGGTAAACCGGAAGTAGAGCCGTAGTATGCAAAAAATCTGCCTTCATCAACATGACCGTTGTCATAAGCAGGTGCACCAATTATTACATCAGTATATCCGTCTCCGTTAACATCACCTGCTGAGGCCACTGAGAAACCAAATAGAGAATTAGTCTGTCCACTTGCTGTCGTCCAGTTGGATGTTGAAGACAATCCGGAAGATGAACCGTTATACACAAAGGCGCTTCCTTCGTCAGTTTCTCCGTTATCATAAGACTTGGCTCCAACTATCACATCACTGAATCCGTCACCGTTTATGTCACCCGCAGTGAATACGCATTTGCCGTAATTTGCTGAAACCTGATTGCTTTCATTTATCCAGTCAGGAGTAACTGATAACCCGGATGAAGATCCGTGAAAAACTAATGCTCTGCCTTCAGCGCTTTCTCCATTACTGTATTGTGGACAACCTACTATCACATCACTAAATCCGTCGCCATTTACATCACCTGCAGTTGATACACAGGAACCTAACTGTTCGCCTAAATTAATTACATCTTCGAATGTCCAATCTGGAACCGCAGAAATTCCGGAAGAAGATCCAAAAAACAAAAACGCTTTTCCCGTTAACAAAAAATTATCAGGAGCTCCGGCAATTATGTCTGAGTATCCATCACCATTTACATCTCCGCCAGTTGAAACCGACGAACCGAATCTTGAATTTGCCAGATTGCTTTCGCTTGTCCAATAAGCAGTTGCTACAATTCCGGAAGCTGAACCTCGGTAAACGAAAGCCGCTCCTTCATTTGTCTCACCATTGTCATAATCCGAAGAGCCGACAACAATGTCTGAGTAACCGTCACCGTCAACATCACCGGCCGTAGAAACACTGATGCCGTAAAGTGCACTTGCCTGACTACCGGATATTGTTGTGTTTGGTGTAGTTTGTGAACCGGATGCCGAGCCATGGTAAACTAATACTGAACCTGTACCTGAATTTGAATTCGGAGAGCCGATCAATACATCGCTGAAACCGTCACCGTTTATGTCACCGGCAGTTGAAACAACATTATTCATTGTGCTTATTCCGGTACCTCCTTGCAAAGTGTTGTCAGGAGTTGCCGATAAGCCTGAAGCTGAACCGTGATAAACATTTGCAACTCTGATTGTGCCTGTGGCTGATGAATTGTAAGTATATAGAATTCCTCCGCTGCCAACCGCGCATCCCGAGTCTGCTTGTGAAAAAAATACGCCTCGGAGATCGCCGTTTACTCCAACATTTTTGGAGATCCAGGCTGAGCCGCCGTTTGTGGTTTTCAGTACAGTGTTTCCAAATCCAACTGTCCATCCTACTGTTGGAGAAATGAAGTGACAGGCATAAAGATCCTGAAAAGTTCCAATGGTAGTAGAAGACCAGGTCGCACCGCCATCAGTAGTTTTTGTAAAAGTGCCTCCATGACCGAATGCCATACCAATCAGTGATGAAGAGAAATAGACGGCTCGCAATACTTGAGTAGTTCCGGAAGTCTGAGTAACCCAGTTACTTCCTCCGTTTGTCGTCTTAAGAATTCTTCCGTTTGCTCCAACGATCCAACCTGTTGATGCAGAAGTAAATATAATGTCTCTTAATTCTGCTGTTATGCCTGATGTTTGTGCAGTCCAATTCAATCCGGCATTTGTAGTCTTTCTTACAAGTCCGTTACCGCCAAGTACCCAGCCTTCCTGCGATGTCCTGAAATAGACGCAAGTAAGATTAGTTGTTGTTCCTGAAGTTTGTGTTACCCAGTTAGCTCCTCCGTTTGCAGTAACTTTGATTGTTCCTCCAATTCCGACAGCCCAACCTGAGTCAGGAGTTGTAAACCAATTACTCCTAAGGTCATTCGTTGTTCCTGAGGTCTGAGCCGTCCAGCTGTTACCTCCGTTAGATGTCTTTACAATCACGCCGTTTGCTCCAACAGCCCAGCCTTCTGAAGCAGATGTAAAATATACATCCTGCAGATTTTGTAATGTACCGGATTCTTTTTGAACCCATGGCAGATTGATATCTCTTGCACCGATAATTACATCACTGTATCCGTCACCATTTACATCACCTGCGGTAGATGCACTGTAGCCCGCATTCATCAAATCTGAACTGCCTTCCTTTGTCCAGTTTGGCGTCACTGAGAGTCCGGTAGCTGAACCATGAAATACATAAGTCTTTCCGGCATCAGTCTGCCCGTTGTCAAAATACGGCGCACCAACAATTACATCAGAATATCCGTCACCATTCACATCGCCTGCAGTTGAAACAGAAAATCCAAACTGTGCTCCTGCCTGATTGCTCTCTGCAGACCAGCTTGGCGAAGTCGATAGGGGATCGATCGTAACCGGATAGACAGCATCTTCATCGTTGACCACGATGCTAAAGGAATTGAAAATTGAGAATTTAGAGTTATGAATATTTTGATGCCTATTCAAATCACTATGTCCATCTCCGTCACCTAATTCGTAATTCTCAATTCCTAATTCTAAATTCTTGTCAAAGTACGCTCTCAACGGCTTCCCATTTGCATCCCATACTTTGAGCGCTGAGTACTTCATCTGATCCGTTCCACTCATGTCCTTAAACATAAGTGCATCTGCACCGACAATCATTCTTAAATTTGACCTGGCAGACAGATCAAGCCGTAATTTGACATCACCTGCCGGCTTCTTTTTTATGATGAAGTCCTGACGCATGCCCTCATCTGTATTGGTGTAATCGATACGCATCACATCATCTTCAGTCCATGCTTTGTTACCTGCTGTTTGCAGCTCACCTTTATTACTTCTCAATTCACAATTCTCATCTCTCAACTCACAACTCTCAACTCTCAACTCAACACTCCAGTCATTTTTCACTTCATACTTCCTATCCTCATCAGCAATTGTTTTATCATTTACATCAAACAAAGGAATCTTGTTGTCACGCAACTGCGCCGTGAAGCCATCTCTGTGATATGTGAATCTTATGTTGTTTGCTCTGTTGGGTGACTGGTACAAACCAAGTGTCTCATCATAAGTAATATTGTATTCTTCCTGCTTAATGTTCTTCATTACTTTGCTGTACCAATCCTGATCAACGTTGATTCCATTTGCTTCAGACTTTGACCTATCTTTATTGATAGTGTATGTTTCTTCAAAGGTTGGCGGGGCAGGGCATTCTAGAGATTGACACTTGTTGTCGATGCCGTCTCTGTTTTGAGGCTTATCTATTCTGAGAAAGCCAAAGCCAAGAATCACTATTGCCGATAGAGTAAGAATGAAGGATTTCATTTTAGCTTAGTTAGGTTGATTAATAACTGTTTGAAAATATTCTCAATGCGCCTTTGTCTGCAATGGTTGCAGTGAAAAAGCATCAATAATAACCCGGCATACCGGTGATACCTTTATGAATGATTGCATGCATGCAAACATTCGGGCTATTATTGAGATGTTTGATTTGTAATGTTGAAGAACTTAAAGGCAAAATATTCCTAATGCATGTTTACTCCAACTAATTTTTTGTCCGAGTTTCACATTGATAAAACTTCAATATTGAGTCAATAACTGCTATATTTAACCAAATTTAAAACTTCTGCAATTAAAATTTCACGCTGACGGCAATGTTGAAAAGCTCAGTTTTGGAAATGCTTAGATCGTTTGATAAGGATGAACTGATACTGTTTGAAGACTTCCTGAAGTCGCCTTACCATAATAAGAATAATAACGTCATAAAGCTTTTCACTTCGATCAAGAAATACTATCCCGATTTTGACAACGAGAATCTTAACAAAGAGATTTTATGGAAGACATTGTATCCGGAGAAGGAGTATAACTATGGAGTTATGAAGAATCTTATTCACGAGCTAAGCAAACTTGGAATGAAATTCATTGTGATTGAAGAGTTTGAAGGAAATGTGTTGGAGAAAGATACAATACTTCTCAACGGACTGAACAACAGAAATATCATAAAGCTATTCAAAGTAAAGATGAATGAAATTGAGAGAAACTATAACAAGGATACGTTCAAAAAAGAATACTTCTTTGTAAATGATTTCTATTCCGAATACTCAAAAATGAAATGGATAAAAATCTATCATTGCAAGGCAAACAATATTGATGCTGTTACTGAAAATGATGTGATCAGCAGTTCGGCTATGTTCATTTACAGCTTTCTCATTTATTTGTTTAAGTATTACAATAATGTGCTGAGCGACTCTAATGATAAGAATATTCCTTTGGACAAGAATGTGCTCGCCGTATTCTTGACGGAAATATCCTCGGAAATAATTGACAGACTGCTGGAAGTTGTGAAGCAGCATTCTGAAAGAGATTACAAAGTGCTTACTGTGTATAGGAATATGTCACTGTCTCAGATTAACAAGAAGAGCATTGAACATTATCTTGAATTCAAAAAAACTTTGAAAGAGAACATTGGCATATTCTCAAAATGGGATGTTAAAGATCTCTCGATTTGCCTCAGCAATTCACTGAACAATCTTGATGCATCTGCAATAGATATTGACAAGGAATGTTTTGAAATCTCAGATACATTGCTTTCCAGCAGCGGGATCTTTAACAGAGACGGAACGATGACCGCAGCAGATTTCAACCTTTATTTATGGAGAGCATTCAATGCCAATAGATATGATGCAATTGTAACATTCGTAAATAATTTCATTGAAAAGATACCTGCTGAAATGCGGGAATATAGCCTGAATATTTCAGAAGCTTACATCAGCTTCGGGAAAAAGGATTTCGGTAAGACGCTTGAAATCATTTCAAAGTCCGACCATCCGACTTTCATTTCAAAAGTCAGGTTCAAGCAACTTAAGGCAAAATGCCTTTATGAACTTGATGAGTTTGAACTCTTTGAAAGCGAATACAAAGCCATATATCATTTTCTTAAGAACAACAAATCGCTTAGTTCGAAATTCAAAGATGACACGAGAATGATATTTGACCTGACAAAGAAATTGTTCAGGCTAAGGCAAGGTTTCAGCCAATATGAATCTGCAAAACTTAAGAAAGAAATCACGCAATTGTATCTGAACAAATCTAATTGGTTTGCGCTAAAGTTGAATGAACTATTGCTGAAGAGAGAGATTAAATAGTTTCATTCTGTATAAGGCATCTCGATATAAAGAAATGATCTGAACTTCCAATTCAAACGAGGGGATAGTACTTTTATGCTCGTACCCAAACTCCTGTTTGGGTATGCACTTGTTAAAGAAGCTCTGCTTCGATTCTTACATGCAATAAGTTCTATTCCAGATCTTTAGTTTCCAGTTCTCCTTTTTACACCAAGAGTATGTGAAGCGGGAGAACTGCATCTCCAAAAGAGAAACTATTAGACAATTCCTCTTTATTAAAGGATTTGAGTCAGGAGGGAAGTCCACAGGCGCCACAAAAAGGATATGAAACGGAGTTTCATGTGCAAGTGCGCTCACAAACGGGAGTTTGTGAGCGAGCGGGGAATCTGAGTTTTCGGACAGTCTGGAAGATTGGGAACGAGTGAAAACTGCTTCGTTTCTACTGCCTGCCACTTGGTGGGGTCACTGAAAAACTCCGACTAATCCGTTTCGGGCTAAAGTTAATTTTTGCCACGAATACAAGAATAACTCCATTCATAGTATTGGCTAAAGCAGAATGCACAATTGATCTCATCCATTCGTGTATTTGTGGCAAATGCTTTTAGGCGGGATGCGTTTTTTTGTGTAAGGAATTTCGCAGAGTACGGATTAGAAATCTCAAAAATTTTTGAGCACTCAGGAGTTATTGGAATTACCCGGTTGATTGGATTGAATCTATAAGAATTTAATTCCTAATCTCTACTTCTTCTTGCCAACAATAAGGGTGATGTCATCATACTGTGAAGTTCCTGTGGAAAATTCTATAACGCTGTCGGCTATTTTTTTCATGAGATCACCCGATGACAGATTGAGATTTTCTTTGCAAACTTTTTCCAGACGTTCTTCTCCGAATTCTTCTTCATTAACTTCCTGCGCTTCAGTAACTCCGTCAGTATAGAGTATCAGCACATCACCTACGAGAAGACTGACTTCACCTACTTCATAATCTATTCCGGTGTCAAGTATGCCAATCATGAAGCCGCCTTTATCAAGTTTGTGCACGCCATCTTGTTTGAATACGAGCGGAGGATTATGTCCGGCATTTATGTAACGAAGAACATTCTCTTTACAATCCAAAATACCCCAGAAGAAAGTAATGAATTTCTCCGGCATAGTATTTTCGTAAATGAGCTCGTTTATCTTTTCAGTCACAGATGCAAGATTAAATGACTCATCATCATACATCTTTAAGTAAGAGTGGACTGCAGATTGAATTGTTGCCATCAGAAGAGAAGCAGGCGTTCCTTTACCGGAAACATCTGCAATGATAACAGCTGTCTTGCATTCCGTGAGTCTGATGATGTCGAAGTAATCTCCACCTACATGTTTTGCCGGCATATTCATTCCTGCAAAATCATAACCCTTAATTTCCGGAATGCTTCCCGGCAATAGCGCAATTTGGATCTCACGTGCTATCTTAAGTTCATTTTCCATTACCTGCTTTTCAAGAAACTCTTTAAACAGCATTGAGTTCTGAATGGATATTAGTGAGAGGTTGACTATTGATTCAAGAAATTCGATATCGGATTCTGAATAGGGAAGTTTGTTTAGCTTTCCGCCAAGGCAAATGATATTCTCAACCTCATTATTGATGACAGCAGGAATTACAAGTTCAAACCCTGATTCGCTTAACATGTTAAAAAATGAAGTTCCTAAATGTTCATTTATGCGAATTGTTTTCTTCATCTCCGTAGAAGTCTCTTGCAAAGGAAATATTTCATTCGGAAAAATTTCCTCTGCGCTTATCTTTCTGCTGTCCTTGATTAGCATGAACCTGTTGTCCTTACCTCTTGAGAAAATAATAAAATCCTTAATTCCGAAATTCCCAAGCAGAGTGTAGCTGAGAACTTTGATGATACTGTCCTTGTCTATAATGCTCGAATTGAATTCTTTGCTGAGTTCAAACAGAGAACGAAGCTGTCTAACCCGGTTGTTAAGATCAGCATTCAGTGACTTCACTTGATTGAACCTGATTGTATTTTCAATCGCAGATGCCGATATGTTCAGCATTGTCTCTATGGAAATTATCTCATTGTTAGAGAGTTGAGCGTTGTTGAGCTTCTTGCCCAAACAAAGAACACCGAGAAGTTTGTTTTGAAAATATACTTTGAAAAAGTGATGAAGTCCCAATTCTATCAGCAAGGAATTTTCTGCATCAATCTCTTGAGCTTCAAATACAGCCAGTTTCGGCAGTACTGCCTGAACTTCTTTGCCGGCAAGATGCTGATCTAATCCTTTCAGCGATTCAATTACGAAATAATCGTCATCTTTCCTGGAATCAGTCTTGATAAGCATCAATCCCTTTGAGATGAGCATTTTTCCCATAGTGCTCAGCAGAATGTTGTTGAGGATATATTTTAGATCCAGCTTGCTGCTGATGAGTTGCGAAAACTCTATTAGTGAATTGAGCTCGAGTTGTTTTCTTGCGGGGTCATTTTTTTCCATCGACGGATAATGGTTTCAGCCGTGAATGATCTTGATCAGTGTAAGGAGATTTGTATCCGAATTCTTTGTATCAAATTCAATTTTGCTCATGAACTTCTTCATTATTGGCACTCCGAGTCCTCCAACTTTGAAACTTGAAAAATACTCCTTCATATTAGGATTGTTAATTCCGTTTGGATCAAATGCTTTGCCTTTATACTTGAGAATTATTTTGAATTCACCATTTGCAAAAGATGTCTCTACTTCAATTGATTCATTCTCATCATACTTGTGGGCATGCTTAATGATATTCGTGCAAGCTTCATCCACTGAAAGAATTATCTGATTAATGGTACTGTCATCAAATCCTGATTCAGCAGCCTGTTCGCCAACAAAGTCCCTTACTTTTGCAAGGTTCTTCGTAGAACTTGAAAGCGTTATTTTATGTGATTTTCCCATAATGAGAAATCTCAGGCGAATTTTTCCAATGCTGTATCCTCTTCCTTGTAAATTTCAAACAGGATCGGAAATCCCAGCATATCAAATATGTTGTAAATCTTATCACTCATTCCGCAAAGCTTAATATCTCCGGCATTGTTACGTGCATTCTCAATGAATGCCATAAATACTCCCAGCCCCGCACTACTTATATACGAAAGTTTTTGGAAATTGACTACAATCTTGTTACTGCTCTGGGCTAACAGTTCTTCAAACGTCTTCTCAAGCTCAACGGAAGTATGCGCATCGAGGAATCCGTTCAGATCGAGCAAAACGATGTCGTCATGTTTTCTGGTGTTAATAGAAAATTCTTCCATTATGATTTGTTTATTTTTGTCGCCAAAATCCAAAAAAATATTATCAATTAAAATAGTAATACAATTGACAGTTCATGGTTAAAAATTGAAAATTAGAAATTAGAAATTAAAAATTGAAAGCGAGATTACACCGAATGTCCAATACGGAAGCAATTTATGCGTTGAGCCAATTAGGTCAATCCAGTCAAATATTACGGGCTCTTGCCCCAAATGTTCATTAACTATAAACCAACTCTATCACTTCTCAACTCTCACCTCTGAACTCTTACCTCTCAACTTCCACAGCGACTACCATTGTCATAGAATGTTTTTCGTAATAAAGCTATATTTGTTGCAAAATGAGTGGATTCTTTGATTTACTTAAGAAGAAAGAAAGAACTGTTATAGGAATCCTTTCCGGCACTTCTATAGATGCAATTGATGCAGTATTGGTCAGAATCAAGGGTTCAGGGCTTGATTCGAGAGTACAAGTCTTAGATTTCAGGTCGTTTCCAATAGCTCATGAACTGAAAAAAAAGATTTTTGAAGTATCCGGAAAAAATACAGGCAGAGTTGATGACTTGTGTAGGTTGAATGTGATGCTTGGAATACTCTATGGGAAGTGTATCAATAAGTTCATTAAATTAAACAAAATTTCCCGAGAGAAAATAGACATCATAGGCTCACACGGGCAAACAGTTCACCATTTACCAATAAAGGAAGAAGTTCTCGGGGTAAGATCAAGTTCTACTTTGCAGATTGGCGATCCGTCAGTGATTGCAAATGTTACAGGCATTACTACAGTGGGGGATTTCAGAATTGCTGATATTGCTGCAGGAGGCAGCGGCGCCCCGCTTGTACCATATTTGGATCAGATCCTTTTCAGAAGCTCAAGGTCTGACCGGTTGCTTGTTAATATTGGCGGAATCTCAAATGTCACATATCTTCCGAAAAAAGTTTCCGGTACTAAAGTAATTGCATTCGATACTGGTCCCGGAAACATGATCATTGATTATGTGATGATGAAATTGACAGGCAAGAAATTTGATAGGAATGGTTCAATGGCTGCAAAGGGTAAAGTAAATGAGCGACTTTTTGATTTTATTCTCAAGGCAGATTCATTCTACTCTGCAAAACCTCCTAAGTCAACCGGAAGAGAGCATTACGGAGAGGAATTTTCTGAGAGGTTGTTAAGATTCGGAAAGAAACTTCCGGCAAAGGATACAATCTCAACTGTAACGAAGTTCACTGCGTATGCAATTTATGAAAATGTTAAGCACCTGAATATCGATG
This sequence comes from uncultured Ignavibacteria bacterium, assembly GCA_937924675.1. Lineage (GTDB taxonomy): Bacteria > Bacteroidota > Ignavibacteria > Tepidaquicellales > Tepidaquicellaceae > JADJAH01. The sequence continues at coordinate 13,785 of CALEVL010000251.1, forward strand.
AGTTGATTGTTAGCGGAGGAGGATCAAAGAATCAATCAATAATTAATGAGCTAAGCTCTTACTTCGTTAGGAGTAAGGTTAAGTGTCTCAACGAAAAAGGTGTAAATTCAGAGAATAAGGAAGCAGTCTTGTTTGCTTTGCTTGCAAATGAAATTATTTCCGGAAATAAGGCAAACCTAATGTCAGTTACTGGAGCAAAAAGAAATGTTTATCTTGGAAAAATATGTCCGGCATGAATGAAAAAGTAGCAATTGTTACAGGAGGAACCGGGGCACTGGGACGGCATGTGGTCGAAAAACTGGCTGCTGCCGGATTTAAGGTATATGTTCCAACTCTTACAATGGATGAGTTTACTTCTGTCTTCGATCGCTCTTCCGATGATAACGTTGAGATCGGTGTTCGAAAGATTTTTGCATTTGATTGTAATGCACTCGATGAAAGTTCAGTGGTGGAATTTGTAGGAAAGGTGGCAGTTCAGGAAAAGGGAAATCTGGGCTATCTCGTAAATACTGTCGGCGGAATTGACGCAAGTGCAACTATCGGCGACTTGAAATCGGCCTCGCTTGAAAAAATGTATTCTCTCAATTTCTTGTCTGCATTTTATTTCACCACAGAAGCATTGAAGGTAATGAAGCAAAAGTCATTTGGCAGAATAGTTTCAATTGGAGCTATAGCAGGATTGGAAGTATCACCCGGTCGATTTGCTTATTCTCAATCCAAGCAAGCAGTGATTAACCTGATGAATACTTTATCAGAAGAATGCAAGGATATTGATATCAGATGCAATACAGTTGTGCCAGGAATAATTGATACACCTGCAAACAGGGAATGGGGTTCGGATGAAGATATTCAGAAGTGGGTGAAACCGCAAGATGTTGCCGGCATCATTCTTTCATTGTTCTCTGAAGACTGGAATCAGACAAGAGGAAGTATTGTAAAAATATTAGGAGCACTTTAAAGTTTTTTGTAATTAAAATGAAAATGAAGATAAAATGAAAATAGTTGTAACAGGCGGAGCAGGTTTTCTGGGATATCACATCTCTCAGAAGATCAACAGGATAACAAATTTCAGCGACACTGTTTTTTTTGATATCGCGAAGTTTGAAGAAGATGAATATGACAAGTCTATCAAATGCATCTATGGTGATGTAAGAGACAAGAAACAAATGGATGAAATGATGAAAGGAGTTGATGTAGTTATTCATTGCGCAGCAGCATTGCCTCTATGGAAGAAGCAGGATATCTATGAGACTAATATTGACGGAACAAGAAATGTACTCGAAAGCTCACTGAAGAATAATGTGAACAGAGTAGTGCATATCTCATCAACCGCGGTGTATGGAGTTCCTGATGTTCATCCGTTGTTTGAAGATCATCCCCGTCACGGAGTTGGCCCATATGGAGAAAGCAAAGTACAAGCAGAAGAAGTGTGTGAGGAATACAGAAAGAAAGGACTGCCCATATGTATTCTCAGACCAAAGAGCTTCATTGGAACTGCAAGACTTGGCGTGTTTCAGATTCTTTATGACTGGGTTGAATCCGGTGTAAAGATTCCGATAATCGGAAACGGCAAAAACAAATATCAGTTGTTTGAAGTTGAGGACCTTGTTGATGCAATTCTTCTTGCAAGTACTCTTCCTCTTGAAAAGGTCAATGATACTTTTAATGTTGGTGCAAAGAATTTCAAAACAGTTAACGAAGATGTTGGTGCAATGTGTGAATATGCAGGAACAGGATCAAAGGTAATGCCTACTCCTGCAGGACTTGTGAAGCCTGTTCTAAGATTCTTTGAAATTCTGAATCTTTCACCTCTTTACAAATGGATTTACGGAACGGCTGACACAGATTCATTTGTATCAATTGATAAGGCAATGAACCAGCTTGGTTGGGTTCCAAAATATTCAAACTCAGATGCCCTGATAAGATCATATCAGTGGTATCTGGACAATAAGCACAAGATACAGCAAGGTACCGGTGTTACTCACAGAATTGCCTGGAAGCAAGGCATTCTTTCATTATTCAAAAAAGTATTATAAGACAATTATGAGAAAATTTATTTTAGACATCAATCCTGCTACAGGTGAGTTAATTGAAAAAATTAAATGCTCGTCTCCCGGTGAAGTGGCATCAGGTGTTAAGCTTGCGAGAAAGGCATCAAAGACATGGCATCTGACACCGATGAAAAAACGCATCCATCTGTTTAAGAATATTGCCAAAGATCTGGTGAAAGAGAAAATGAGAATTGGCGAGTTGATCACTCTTGAAATGGGAAAGCTTTACAAGTCGGCAATGGGTGAAGTGGAAGGAACCGCTTATGCAATTGAGGAGAATATCATTCTTGCTGAAAAAGCAGCTGCGGTCGAAACTTTTAAGGAAGGCAAACAGGTAACGGAGTTACATAGACTGCCGTTGGGAGTTGTTGCTGTTATTACTCCATGGAATTTCCCTGTAGGCATGCCGGAGTCACTACTTAGTCCCGCAATACTGATGGGAAATACAGCAGTGTTTAAGCCGTCAGAAAATACACCGCTCACCGGCAAAGCATTGTATGATGTATTTAACAAACACCTTCCAAAAGGTGTCATTAATCTGGTTCAGGGGGCTGAAGAAGTTGGTGAGGCATTGCTCAAGTCAGATATTGACATGGTGGCTTTTGTTGGATCTCAGGCAGTTGGAAAGAAGATTATGGAAGTTTGCTCAAAGAATCTTACCAGACTGGTTCTTGAGCTTGGAGGAAAAGATCCAATGATCGTGCTAAAAGATGCTGATCTTGCAAGAGCAGTTCCGTATGCTGTTCACGGGTCACTCAGAAACTCCGGCCAGGTTTGCGTGTCAGTTGAGAGAATCTATGTAGAGGATAAGATAGCCGGTAAGTTTGAAAAAATGGTGCTTGATGAAGTGAAGAATTATACTGTTGGATCAGGATTTGAAGATGTCAGCATGGGACCAATGGTAAGTGAGGCTCAAAGAAATCATGTACTTAGTCAGATAGAAGATGCCAGAAAGAAAGGCGCAAAAGTAATATTCGGCGGCAACAAAATTGATGGTGAAGGATTCTTCATTGAGCCAACTGTGATAACAAATGTGAGTGAGAGACATGACATAATGACAAATGAGACTTTTGGTCCGGTTATTTGCATTCAAAAAGTAAAGAATGTAGAAGAGGCAATTGAAAAGTCAAACAATTCTTGCTTTGGACTTGGAGCAACTGTATGGACTGGGAGTGTCAATAAGGGAAGACATATTGCTGAAAAGATTGAATCCGGTATGATCGGTGTAAATCAGGGAATCGGTGGTGTTTCGGGAACTCCTTGGGTAGGCATTAAGCAAAGCGGTTTTGGATATCTGGGTTCAATTGATGGAGTACGACAATTTACTGTTCCGAAGAAAATATCATATAAAGTAAGCTAATAAATGGGGCATGAAATAAACTTCATGCCCCCGTTTGTTTCACTGAACTCTTGTAACAAAATCAACCTGAACATCTGTCTCTCCAATATTCGGATTTCCGGGTGCGGGTGCCTTGCTTCCCGGCTGATGTTTCAATACCACTAAAATTTTTCCGTTGCTTGCCGCCCCATCTCTCCATATTGTTTGAAGCCCAATCGGGTTTCCGTTTAAGTCTGCATCTGCATACGAGATTACCGTACTCACATCTGTTGTAGTAAAGAAAAATTGGTGATCAACACCTTCTTCAAGTACTTCATTAGAAATCGTATCAACAGGTGAAACACTCTTGTTGAGCAAAATTATCTGAGCAAAATATGTCCTGTTTGCTCCAATCACAATTGTGTCAAAGCGGGTAGGAGGATTCCCGCCTTCACCATCCGGGTCATCAAACTGGAATGAGGTTTGAGCGAGTGTAACGGAATCTGTGAGATTTATGACCAAAGTTGTAATAAGCTCTTGCTCATTCGGATCAGGAGGATTAACTACATCATCTGAACCGCAGCCATTCAGAAAAATAGCCGATGTTAAAATTGCAGAAACAGATAATGCGACAAATGCTTTTCTAATGTTTTTCATATTATTGATTTTGATTTAGAGGAAATATTATTTTGAGTGAGATGTTTCTTCCCATATCATCTGTGTAATATCTGAACCGGTTCATGTAATCTCGATAACTTGTGTTCAGTAAATTGGAACCTGTAAGCTGAAGATTAACAGGAGTTCCCAGCAGGTTGAATTGAGAACTTAAATTCGCATTCAGCAAGGTGTAACCATCCGGCGGCGGAACATAATCACCGCTCTTTGGAACCCGAGATTGCTTGGCAACTGATACAATTGTAAAGCCAATCTGAATATCTCTCAAAAATCCAAAATCGCCGGCAAGATAATTCGCACCGTTTTCAAATCTGTCAGGAGGAATAAGCGGCAAGTAGTCGCTGAGTGAATTGTTAAATGCCCTGATTATTGTTGTCTTGGAAATCAGATTTAGATTGGGCAGTGGAGAATAAATCAAATCAACATCAAGCCCGTTTAGGTAAACATCTCCCTGTGCATAATAATATGTCGGAAAAGCACCTCTGATTGTCAGAGTCGCAGGCAATCTTGGCTCCAAGTAGATATAGTTATTTATCTGATTTGTGTATATCGAAACTTCAGCTGAAAGGTTCTTTCGGTTGTCATAATCAATCGATGCAGTTACATTGAGAGCATTTTCAGTTCCAAGACTTGGATCGCCGATTTCAATTGAAGCAGAACCGTGATGCAGTCCATTGCTGTAAAGCTCATTGACTCCTGGCGGTCTCCATGCGGTACCTGCTGATAAAGTAGCAGACAACCTGTTACTGTGCCTGTAAATAATTGCAAACTTTCCGGAGACATTACTGTATTGAGATGATGGAGAAATTACAACTCCATTTTCATATTTGTATATTCTCTGCCACTCATAATCATATCTTATTCCTGCCTCAAAAACTAATCTGTCAACATTCAGACTCTGTATATAGAATATTCCTGCACCATAGTTTTCAAAATTTGGAATAAAAGGCCTGCCTTTTCCTATGTTGGTTTGAGTGATTCCACTTATTCCGGAAGTCGAAGTTAAGTTTCTGGAAAATTCAGATTCGAGGACAATATTTGCAGTGTGTGTTGAGATAGAAAAAAACAGTTCAGGTAATTCGGGATTCGAACCGATTGTGTGACTATCAAACTCTGATCTTTCATTTCTCTGATAAGCATAATCCGCCCGGATAACATATTTTCGACCGGGTATATAGAATCCGTTAGTCTTAAACAGTAAATGAGAAATGTCCTGATATGGTCTTCCAATCTCATAAGCAAACGAACCGGTATCATATGGAACTTGGTGCTTGAATGCATTTTCAAGGTCCGACAAGTTGCCAATATGCGATCCGGAAAAAATACCTACCTTTGAATTGAAGCTGCTGAAAAATCCTTCAAGGCCATAATTGTTCTTTCGATATCCTGCTGTCAGGGAGTAATTTGCTTCTTCGTAACCGGTGTTTTTCAGTGTGTAATCAGGAGTACTCATGTTTCCTGCTTTCTTCAGAGTGCCCTGAACCCTGAACGAAAGAGAAGGAATTTTCTTAAAACCGGTTTCAATAATGCCAGATAAAACACCCTCAAGTCCGTTTGAAAATCCCACTACATCCATTTCCCCTTGAACCCTTTTGCCATACGGCAATCTCTCCGGCTCTATCATTATAACACCCGCAATAGCATCGGGGCCATATCTGATAGTAGAAGCTCCTTTTATAACAATAAGCCTTCTTCCAATCAACGGATCTACTTCCGGAGCATGCTCAGATCCCCATTGCTGTCCTTCCTGTCTTACACCATTATTTAGAATGAGTATTCTGTTCCCATACAATCCATGGATAACAGGCTTAGATATAGAAGAACCTGTATTCAGTACCGATACTCCGGTCACATCCTTAAGAGATTCACCCAGTGACTCGCCAATCGTCTTTGTGAATTCCTTACCTTCAATCAAGTCAACAGGAACGGGACTGAAATACTCAGGCCTTGATGACTCAACTTCTATCCTCTCTGTTGTATAGGACAACTGTGAAAGTTTGAATTCTTTAGTTGTATTACTAGTAATTAGAATGTGAAGAGTGTCAGGTTGATATCCTTTGCACAAAAAAACAACACTGTGTACTCCTTTGCAAACTCCTGTAAACTCAAATCTTCCATCGTTACCCGTTATAATCTGTTTTGAGTATTCTATTATGCTGACTGATGCACCACTTACAGGAATATCATTGTGAGAGTCTGATACTTTTCCGCTCAGCACAAAATTGCAGGAATCTGATTGTGCAAGCAAAATTCCTGAAAAAGCACTATTGACAGAAAATGAAATGAGAGTAACAAAGATCAGATTTAGCAAAGCATTTAGCATCGTGAATATTGTGTGTGTTTGCCAAAAGCAAATCACTTGCAGCAAGATTTGGCAGAAACTTGCTTTGAATACTTTCTGTTCAAAAAATGGCCTGTGCCTATGAGCATTGCACCGATAGGTGAAAAGACATACTCGGGACTAAAACTCTCGCCATGTGAGTTTTCATGAAACAATGAATGGGACAGAATAATTATGCAAAGACCGCTAAGAAATACGATCATGGGCACCAGACTTCTGTGATGATTTCTATAGCCGTGAGAGAATGTGAATATTCCAATCAGAACGCTGAATATTATAAGAGAATATTCAAGAAGTGGACCTGCAACAAAGTTCATTCCATAGAATGTGAGCGCCAATAGGAATAAAGGGAACAATGCGCAATGCACGGCGCAAATCAACGAAGCAGTTAATCCAATTGAATCAAGATTCAGAGCTAACTTATGGCTGTTTGAACTCATATTGTTATTTGCAATTCATTTGCAAAATAGATAATGATAATAACTAATTCAAGCTATGGAAAATTCCATGAATGATCTGAAGATTTGGTAAATAGAGAATATCTAGGCTAAAGGATCCTTCCGGATTTATTTGTACTGTCAAAAGTCAAAACAATATCAAGCTACAGCTTATTTAAGTCCAAAGATCATAAAGAAGATGATTGAATGTTTTTTGTTTCAAGTTGAAATACAATTTCATAAATTTGCGAAAGTTAATTATGGAAATCGTATTAAGTATTATTGTCGGTATCAGCTTAAGTGCAGCAGCAGGATTCAGAGTATTCGTACCATTTCTGGTACTTAGCATTTGTTCTTATGCAGGCTGGATTGATCTTGGAGAAGGTTCTCAATGGATGGGAAGTTTACCGGCATTGATTTCATTCGGGGTTGCTACAACAGCTGAGATAGGAGGCTATTATGTACCATGGATTGACAACATGCTTGACTTGATATCATTGCCTGTCTCATTGATCGCAGGAGCATTGCTGACAAGTTCGGTAATTGTGGAACTAGATCCATTGTTAAAATGGACATTGGCTATTGTACTTGGAGGCGGGGCTGCTTTAAATACTCAAATGCTTACAATTAAAGCAAGGGCTTTGTCTTCAGCATTTACATCCGGTTTAGGTAACCCGATAGTTTCCACAATCGAGTCGGCTGCATCTACCATAATATCATTCCTGGCAATATTTCTGCCAATTCTTGCTATTTTTGTTTTGGGTGTTTTTGTCTACATCACATATAAATTAATCAAGAAAGCTACACTTGCTTTGAGAACTTAATTTCCCAAGAAAAGCAACGATTTGCAGGATATTAGAGAATTGAATTTCTTGTGAAATAACAGTAAATTTGCAGACAATTTTGCGGGAGTGGTGGAACTGGCAGACACACCATCTTGAGGGGGTGGCGCTCACAAGGCGTGCGGGTTCAAGTCCCGCCTCCCGCACATTTACTTTTGTGAGCCAAGTCATTTTAAACCGTTATTTGTGTTGAAATAGACGACATATAAGAGTATATTTGTAACTTTAATTTAAGAGGAAAATCTTGTCAAAGAAATTTTACGAGTCATACATTATCATTGATGGAAATCTTGATGATGGTGCAATCGAAGATGTAATCTCAAAATACGATGCCGTATTCTCAAAGAATGAAATCGATGTAATCCAGACTAATAAGATTGGAAGAAGAAGAATGGCATATCAGATAAAGAAAAAGCAAAACGGATTTTATGTATGTTTTGAAATCATGGTTTCCCCAGGGGTGATCGCAAAGCTTGAAAGAGCATATCAGCTGGATGAAAATGTATTGCGATATTTATCAATACATGTTACACAGAAAACAAAACAGGAAAAAGAAGAACACTTTCAGAACAGAGCGAAGATTGAAGAGGCAAGACTTGCAGAGTTGCAGCAAAATCAAGCGAAAGAAGAATTGGAAAAGGCAAAAGATACAGTCGAAGAAACTGTTGAAAACTAATATTTAAAAAGAAACCACTATAGGAGGAGAATCATGGCTGACTTTAAGATGCCCGAATTGAACTCAGTAATAATCGCCGGAAATCTGACAAAGGATCCGATATTCAGGCAAACAACTTCCGGAACACCGGTTGTTAATTTTTCAATTGCCAGTAACAGGAGATTTAAAGACAAGAACGAGGATTGGAAAGAGGACGTTTGCTATGTAGGAATTGTTGCATGGAACAGATTGGCAGACAGTTGCAGAGACAGGTTAAGAAAAGGACATGCAGTTCTCGTTGACGGTGAACTTCAAAGCAGAACATTTAAGACAGAAGACGGAGCTAACAGGACTATAGTTGAAATCAAAGCAAGAAGAATTCAATTCCTTAACAAGAAGGGCGCAGGTGTTGGGATAGAGAGAGAAGATGATGTTTCCTCTTTCACAGATGAATCTTTTGATTCTTTGCTATCTCCGGAAGACTCAGACCTTCTCAAAGGAAGTGATAGCAAATAAGTTTCAGGCAAATTTTACAAATGAGGGTGGAGCAAAGTGATCCACCCTTATTAATTTTCAAAAACAATAACAGATAATGAAAGTAATACTAAAGAAGGAGCATGAGCTTCTCGGAGATGAAGGCCAGATTGTTGACGTTAAAAATGGCTATGCCAGAAATTATTTGATACCAAATGGTTTTGCCGTACAGGCAACTGAATCAAACATGAAGATATTTGATGAAACCAGAAAACAGAGAAGAAGAAAAATCGAAAAGCAGATTCAAGAATCAAGATCTGTTGCAGATAAAATAACTTCGGCTTCTTTGAGAATTGCCGTAAAATCAGGAGAGGAAGGAAGGATTTTTGGATCTGTGACATCCCAAATGATACATGACGCAATGGTCGCTGGAGGATTGGATATTATTGACAGAAAGAAGATCATCATTAAAGAGGCAATCAAGACTCTTGGGGAGCATTTCATAGATATTAAGCTTCAGCATTCGGTGATAGCACCATTGAAAGTTGTTGTGGTCAGTGAAGATGAAATGGAAAAAGTTAAAGAGGAATTAGTAGAAGAAAAACCAGCGGAAGAAACAGTTCAGGAATGAGAATCTGAGATCTCAGGCTAATATAATAACAAAAAGCCCGGGCTTAATTAGCTCGGGCTTTTTTGTTTTTTCTCTAAAAATTGTAACCAAGTGATATGTAGTATTTTGGAGCTGAAAATTTCTGCATGTTATAACTCCATGCAACATCAAACATGAACGGAAAACCGAGAAGATTTATTCTAGCACCAAGTCCCGTACCCACAAGCAAATCCTTTGTTACTTCTGTTCCATTAGGCAAAGTAGTAGTTAGTTCAAGGTCATCTGACCAGGCAGTACCCGCATCCAGGAATGCAACACCCTCAACATTTGCAAATCCAAGTGGCAGTGCCCCAAAAACTAAGTACCGCAGTAGAGGAAACCTTAGTTCGAGATTCATTATTGCATATTTAGAACCGGAGAGTCTGTCATAGTTGAATCCTCTTAATGGCAATCCAGGAGAAGAAAATGCAAAATCCTGAATATCCTCGATCGGAATTGTTGAATTTTCGTAATCATAGTTTATCCAATTTGACATTCCACCTATGAAGAATCTTTGAGGGTTCGGGCCAAAACTTGCTCCTCCCGTCAAACGAGTCACAAAAGTGTAACCATCACCAAGTTTCATGTAGGTTCTGAGATCGCCAAGCAAAGAACCAAAACCAATTCCATCAGCTCCTAATTTAGGAGATGCCATGAGTGTAAAATTATAACGGGTACCACTTATTGGTGCGGTGTAACCAAACAAAGTATTGTCATGAATCAAACTAAGTGATGGAATAAACAGAGTCTTACTTTGAGATGGTTCAAGTGTGTAGTCCAGATTCTCCTGTGTTATATATTCACCAGTTAACTGCGCGTCAATTCTCTTAAATCGCGAAATTGGGTAGGAAGCCGATAGAGTACCTCCAATTGTTCTGTACCTGTAAAGAAAATTTGTGAAAGGAGTTGCAGCATAACTTACAAATCTTGCTGTATGGAAAAGATAAATTCCATAATCGGTACGTTTAGGCAAATAATAGTATCCGACGGCGTAGTCACTATTTTTCAAATCAATAACCATAGAAGTTTGAATGACAATTCTATGGTCACCTAAAAGATCGCTAAGTGCAATCTGCGCCAATCCCTGAAAACCATAAAAAGATGTGTATGCCGCATTTCCATAAACCAAATCCGGAGTAAACTTAACTTTGTAATTCTTTACTTTGAAAGATCCGTCAGGATTGACATTGTCAAGCAGGGAAAAGTTCGGATTCTGAAGACTCCTGTTACCAGCGATGTTGTCAGGTGGTTTTAGTGTTGTCTGACCTAAGTCAACTTTAACATCTTCGCCATAATATTTTTCATTTTCATTTACTTTTTCATCAGTAGATGGAATAACATCGCTGACAATAATATTGCCGGTTGCTGAATCAATCTTACTCGGATATGTTTCAGCAGTTAATGTTGAGTCATTCAGAAATTTGGAATCCTGAAGTCCCTTTGACAATGAAGAAAAGGATGAGCTGTCGATCGGTTTACCAAATTTCAGTGCATAATCTCTCATGTCCAGAACAAACTCTGTTGGCTGAAGAGATTCGATTTCCAGCTTTCGCTCAAACGGGTTATCAATGGAGAATATATCGTAGCCGCCCTTATTTAGAGATACAAAGAGAAGCTTCTTGCCATCTTTTGACATTGACAGCTGATCAATGGGGTTCATAGAATTTGTAATAGGCCGGTCAGTGGTTTTTCCGGTCGAATCTCTTTCTCTAAGGTATATATTACTGATTCCGTTAATGTCAGATACGTAAAGTATCTTTTTCCCGTCTGCAGAAATTTGAACATATCCCTCTTTCGAATCCTTTGAATTGCTGTATCTTGTCATTTCGCGTGACTGAACATCTATGCCATAATAATCGCTGCCGGAAAAATCATATTCCCACATTTTAAAATCAGTAGGGATCTTGTTTGGTTCAATATAATCTCCCCTGTCAGATGTGAAAAAAACCGTTTTACCATCAAGTGACCAGGTTGGATTCATATCAGAAAAGAAATCATTTGTGAGAGGAGTCAGCTTCTTCAAAGGAATATCGTATAAGTAAAGGTCAGATCTGTCTGCCTTTGTACCAATGAAGGCAATTACATTTCCGCTTGGTGACCAGCTCATATAGTTGATTGACTCAAATCTGACAGGAAGCTCTGTCCAATCTTCCTCGTAAATATCAACAATATAGATAAGGTCCTGACCGTGAGACTTTGCACTTAGGGCAAGCTTTCTGCCATCTTTAGACCATGCCAGGCCTGGAGTAAGTATATGCAGTTCCTCAAAATCAGTCGAATTATTTCCCTCAATTACTTTTTTTATTATCTCACCATTCTTTGTCTTTGCTATATATATATCAAAGAGATCATCCTTGTTGGATATGAAAGCAAATTTTTCACCATCAGGAGAAATTGTCGGAGCAACATTATAATTTCCACCGTCTAATTCATGATTGGTCAGCTGTTTTGCAAAGTCCCTGACATCTTCCCGGATTTTCAGATCAGGCCAATAAGTTTTCTTCAGATATCTTTGCCACTTTTCATCAAGTTCAGTAATTCCGACTTTGAATGTTTCTTTGAATCCCATTTCTACATCACCAAATGTCTTAACATTATTCATCAGAATTCCAAGCTTTTCTTCTCCATAAGTATCAGCCAGGAACGCGAAAAAACTTTGGCCACCTCTATACGCAAAGTAACCGCCCATGTAGTCAAGAGGAGGTACATAGTTATGAATAGTTGCATCACGCATGAACATGTCGGTCTGCTTGTCGAGTCCGAATCTGCTTTGAACTTCAGCCATGCCTTCACTAAACCACAACGGAAAGGAAAGAGTGATATTGCGCGAAATAATATTCTGAATAGAACCGCCATAATACATGTCATTCATGAATGCATGCAAAAGCTCATGGTGAATTACATGTCTGAATTTTTCATATTCTCCTTCGAAGGGAATTACCACGCGGTTCTTGAAAAGCTCGGTTACGCCACCAACTCCTTCCGGAAGGAATTCATCGATTACATTATTTTGCTGGAACTCGTTGTGAGAATTGAAAATAATTAGAGGTACCCTGTTCGAAATTTCGTAGTCTATATTTTCGGTAAGATTGCTCAGAGCTTCTTCGGCTTCATGAGCTGCAAACTTTGCCAGATAATCACCGCCCTGATGGAAATAAATATCAAAATGCTTAGTCTGAATAAACTGCCAGTTAAACTTCTTGTACTGTACTTTGTTTTGTCCAAACTGGGCATTAGATACTCCTGAAATGAATATCGTGAGCGCGAATATTATGCAAATTCGGCTGAGGATCCCGTACTTTGGCATAGACTTGTTTGTTTTAGGGTTCATTGCTAATCCAATTTAACACGGTTTGCAACATATTTGTTTCCTCAGATATCAATATGTTCCAAACTTATTTAACAATCATCATTGACTTGGTTGTTTTTACGCCATTACTTACAAGAGTATAATAGTATACGCCGCTGGAAAGATTTGTTGCATTGAAGATTACTTTATAAGTTCCGGCAGAATAATTGCTGTTTGCAAGTGTCTCAACCTGTTGACCCAGTGAATTGTAGATTGTCAGTGTGATATTTGAAGCTTCAGGTAAAGAGAAAGATATTGTAGTCACGGGGTTGAACGGGTTCGGATAATTCTGCCCAAGCACAAAGCTTTCAGGTATCTCGGATGAAATCTTCTCAATCGAAATTGTTCCGCCTCCAAGTGTAAATCTCTTTGCAAACTCCTGATAATATTGATTTGCAACCAATGAATCATATATCATAAGTATGTTCTCATCATTTCCTGTTGTAGCTGCGTTCGAATAGTTAAAAGAACCGGTCTGGACTATTGGATTGCTTGAAGGCATATCTGCATCAATAAGTATGTATTTGCTGTGCATCAATCCGCTCTGTCCGTCAAGATAAACGGGTGCAGGCGGATTCCAGGGTATTCCTCCTCCAATTCCCTTCATTTCAGGGTATACACTCGAAGGGTCTGTTCCGTTTCCGTCATCAAATACACCTCTTACCATTTTTGTTGGAGGTGCAAACTGAGTTTTCATTCTGTTTGCTATCTGAAATCTTGTGAAAGCAAAAGCACAAAATTGAATAGACTTATCTGTTTGAGTCCCAATCATATTTTCAATGACAGTTGAAACATTGTCAGAAGGGGAGAAATAGCATTCAATTCTCTTCCCGTTTACGAAGAATAGATGCGGTGTATTGTCTGCTTTGGCAGCTCCAAATTTTGCATTTGAAGGATTGTTTATTTCATTGTGAGAACCCCACATCTCTTCAAACTCACGGGTGTAAGTATTGCAAAGCGCCTGATCCTGAATAAATATCACGTTCTGTGAATCGTCATAGAACTGATCATTTGTAATATTAGCGGAGCCGGTCCAAAGCCAGTCATCAGAAAATGAAGAATTATCCCTGGCATCAAATATCAAAAATTTGTTGTGCATTATGTTGGAACCCGTTGGTCTTTGCTGCACTCTGATGCCTGCATTAATAAGTTCCTGAACCAATGCTTGTGTATTTCCATCTCTGTGATCATAAACCATTCTTATTTTAACTCCTCTTATCAGTGCATTTATCAACTTGTCCTTTACCTGCGTAACTTCATTGAATGAATACATAGCAAAGTCGATAGACTTTGTAGCAGAGTCAATCCTCTGACCTAATCTCACTTTGAGATCAACATCGCCCACCGCGTTATTGCCCGGCAATGCAAATGAATTATCAACTGACTTGTTGAAGTAGATCTCGTATTTCCCTGTAGATGAGGGATGGGAAGAAGTTGAAAAATATTTTGGAGTGCTTACACTTGTCCCTGTTCCGTTAGTCGAATATGCCAGTGCATAATAGATTTTTCCGGGTTGCAGATTATTTAATACTGCTGAGTGCGAAGTTGATTGAGTTGCATCATAAACTGAATCCGTAAAAACCGCCGGTTGACCCAGCGAATCTGATCTGAAATATTTAAGCTTTGTATCTCCTGGGGATTGTGTAGTCCAGCTAAGAGATACTGAAGTAGATGTTATATTTGTTTCTGCAGGTGATGTAAGAATTACCGGTCCACCGCCTTGAATTATATCTGTCGTAAATCGCGGCAGAAACTGATAACCTGTACTGTATGGAGGAGAATTGTCAAACTGAGCCGCGGCAGCAATACAATCGAATGAGCCGGAAGGAATCAATGTACCGACAAGGTTTGTATTGTTATCGATTCTCAGTTGTCCTGTACCGGTTGCATCGGTAACCGAATAATTTGTGTTTGCCTGAAAATTACCTGTTGCTGTAATGGATAATCCATTAAATCTGACAAGCCTTCCCTCAAATTCTTCGTGTCCGTTCCATGCCTGTGAATTCAGCTGCTGCAATGTGATAATTATTGCGCTGAATGTTTTGTTTGAGTCAACAATCGTGAATGAAGGTGTACCTCCAAATGTAGAATATACCAGTTCTGTTAAGCCGTTGAACTGCGAAAGTTTTGCGGTCACAATTACGCTGTCTCCAATATCAACTGCAGCTGTAAAGTCATTGTAAAATACAGCGATACCAGCTTCATTATCCTGTATGTAGGCAGGTCCTCCGAATTGATTGGCAACAGTAACAATTCCTGTAACTGTCTTGAACTGACCTGTGTCTATAGGTATTCCGCTTGAATTGTTATTTGTGATGGAGATTATGGGGACAACTTGAGCATTCACGCTTACAAAAGCAAACATGAGGATGATAAATGGGATTACTTTATTCATTGGGTTATCTTTTTAGTTTTGTGTTTAATGAATTTTGTATGGTGTTGATAATTGCACCATTTGGTTCTTCGGCAAGCTTCCTTTCAATTTCGGCTTTAACTCTTTCGGGATCATTTTTGAATCCGTTATCAAGCACCTGTTTTTGATACCCGAAGTTATACGGCGTGACAAATTTATACTCATACTTATCTATTATCTCTTTAAACTTAGGCAAGTTTTTCAAGAATAGAAAGGACTTATCATCCCAAAAAACCAACTTCCAATCCTCAGGCTTCTTGCTGAAATAAGATATGATGGTTTGCTCCATTTCAGCAGGAGCTCTGACAAGATCCGGAGCAAGATACAATGAGTAATCAAAGTCGTATTGCTTGAGCTTGCTTTCAAATCCCGGTCGCTTGGCAATAAGTGTATTATATTCATTAAATATCTCATCGTTCAGATTTCTGCTGTCAATGAAGTTTTTGCTTTCCGGAAAATTCCAGACAAGAAATCCACCGCTTCCGAAATGATTCAACGGTTTTTGTCCAATCTCCGGAATCTTGTTGTTTCTCATGAAGTCAAACATCTGGACGGGAATGAAATCTGAATTTATCCCAAATCCTGTTACTCTGTAATACTGCAGATGCTCAAGATAAAGCTTATTGCTAGGAAGATTTATTATGAAAAATGTGATTACAGTCATAAGCATTAGGCTTGGTACCGGACTGTTGCGAAGAATTGAGTTCACTTTACCCTTTGAAAACTCCGAAATCAAAAAATCAACAGCAATAACAAAGAAGACGAAGATAATTACAATGTAGTCAACGGTAAACCTTACGGCTCTTACAGAATAAATTGCAAAACCGATATACACAAGAGCAGGGAAGTTATCCTTCTTCTTAAGCGAGTAATATAGTACTGCCAAACCTCCGAATATAAAGAACTTATATATGTTAGTGACAAAACCTGTTCCATAAACAGAATCAAACGGAGACCTCCATTCATTTATTGTCTCAAGCATCTTCATCTTCGTATGGTCATAAGCATATATATAGGTCTGTAAGAAGTTGGGATTGATCAGTGCACACAAGAGTGACAAGAAGAACATTCCGGTTAACATCTGCAGTTGTATCTTACTGAGAGGAGAGATTCCCTGCCTGCTCTTTCCAAAGTAATTAATGTACTCGGACAACAGATATATGAAAAACAGAAAAAGCCCGGCCAGTATTCCCATGTGCATGTTTGCCCAAACAAGAAATATCAACGGGAGGAAGAATATTAGTTTTCCGCTTCCTCTTCTGAAATATCTGTAGTCAAGAAAAATATAAAGGAGGACTGCAAAGAAGAGAAGCGAAAGTGCATGTGGACGCGGAGTCAGCCTGTCCATAATGCCAAAAGAAAGCAGTACAAAGAAGAGAACTGTGATGAATGTGCTTACCTTGAACTTCCTTAGTACTACATAAAAGATCGCAAAAATTAATAAGAAGATCACAGTTCGAAGTACTGACAGCGATGTATATCCGCCAATATTGTAGAGTGTGTAAGTAAGCACATCCCAGCCCCATTCAAAAGGCATCCATTGCTGTCCCTGAGTAACAAATCCAAATATATCAACAGAAGGAACCTGTCCCGTATTCAGAATATACCTTCCTGTTGCAAGATGCCAGAAGACATCATCATCACCGGTTATCTTAAAAGTTGTAAAGATTATCAGGAATATGCCGAACAGGAAAAGCAATCCGTATTCTATAAGCGGGTTAGCTTCTTTCTGTTGCGTAGGGGGTTGTTTTCGGTTGTCGGTTTTGGTTTTCTTTCCGGACAATTAATTCAGGTCAGTTGAAAGTTTGTATCTTACAATCCTATTGTTGCGTGTATCTGCAATATATAAAACTCTGTTGAAGTATGAGACGCCCTTTGGTCCGTTGAGCTGATTCTCGCCTGATCCGTTACCGCCAAAGGATTCCGGTCTGTATTCACCCGAAGCGTTGAATTTATAAAGTGAGTCACGCGAGTCGTCAACTACAAAAATATTATTGTTGGGATCTAATGTGATTCCCGCAGGAGTTCCGAGTTGAATATTCAGTATGTCAACATCAGCTCCGGGAGGAAACTTTGGTTCATAAGTCCCTTTCAGATCATCAAACAGAAACCACTCTACTTTGAAACCAAAGTCGGTGGTATTTCTTATAATGATAAAATCCGTCTGATTATTTTCAAAAGCAGTAACCCCGGAAGTTTTTTCTATAGAGTAAATTCCGTTTCCTAGAGGCTGAAAGCCGCTCAGCACAGTCACATTTGTTACAGTACTTCTTCCCGCGATTTTTAGCAATGCATTGTCAGTATCAATTATATTCGTATTATCAGGACCTTTTCTGGTAACGATCAACTTGTTATCAGGATAAACTGATATTCCGGTAAATCTCCTGCGTCTGCTGCTTGTTGGCGTCGGATAGTCACTTGTGATAAAAGTGTTAAGCGTTGCATTGGATATGAATCCTCCTGTTTCTACGAGATTCAATCTGTAAATTACGTTCATTGTGTCGCTGCCGGTAATTGTATCAGCAATGATAAGAAGGTCAAAGTTATAGTCCTGTGCAATTCCTACGGGATTTCTTACTGAGATACTTCCTAATTCTCCTCCTGAAAGATCCAATTGAACCACTCTGTTGTTCTTTGTATCAGCTACATAGACAAGTGGTTCTTTGCCTAAATAAACTGCTGCAGGATTATTGAACTGATTCCATGTGGGAGATTGCTGAACATAAACTACCTCACCTACATTTGGATCAGAGCCACCGTTGATAGGGAACTGCGAGAGGTCAGTCTTTTCTCCGCATGAACTGAATATCAGAACAAACAGTAAAAATGATATTGAGGAAATTGCTTTATTCATCTTCTTGATAGATACTACTTAGTTGGAAACAAAACATTCAAAGAAAATCTTTGTGCCAAGCCAAGGTCTCTGTAGTTAGCAATCGAATAATCAAAGTCTGCATTGGCAAATGATATTGGAAACTTCAAGCCTATTCCGGCAGAAAAATTTTCCGCATCCACATTCATCTTATATCCGGCTCTGAACATCAGAAAATTTTTGTAAGCATATTCAACTCCAAATGCAAGGTTCTCTGCATTGTCAGTCGGACTATTAAGCTGAATCGAAGTTGTAACTCTGTTCTCTTTGTTCATATAAGGCTCAATTGCAAATCCCAGCTGAAATGAAGTTGGAGGTGGAAATCTTTGGAAATCATTGGCGACTCTTTCTCCGACAAGTTCAACTTCTCCTGAGGGTGCTATCTGTCCGCCGAAATTAGAAATTACAATCGCAAAACGGGAAGTTCCAAGTCCTGTTTTATAATATGTTGCAAGATCTCCGAGTACTCCGCGCATTTTCAAGACTCCAAGTTCTTCTTCAACATATTTAATTGTGGCTCCAAACGAAAACTGTTCTGTCATCATCCTTGCATATGAAAGTCCGATTGATAAGTCAGAGAATTTAAAGTACTCTCCTGTTCCTCCCGGCTGAAACTCAGTTGTTACTTTCATGTCTTCAGTTTGCAAAGATGTCACATTCAGTCCAATTGCATTGTTACCCCCAAAGTGATAGACACCTCCAAAATTTGCGATTCTAGTATCAACAAACCATTGAGTATATGAGAATGTCAATCCGTTGTCTTTGAATTGGACAAGTCCCGCCGGATTCCAATACAATGATGAAATATCATCAGAAACTGCGACAAATGATTCTCCCATGCCTGTAGCTCTGGCGCTAGTTCCTATCTTAAGAAACTGAAGTGCAGCAGTTCCGGTTCGTTGTCCTCCAAGATTTGGAAACAACTGAGCAAAAGCTGAATATGGCAAAATTGTAATAAACGAAACAACTATTGCCGATATAACAATCTTCGTAAAATTGAGCGACAATATTTTCTGCAGTCTTATCAAAACTTTATCGATGCTCCGAATTTAATTTGTCTTGGAGTCAGATATCTTGAAGGATCATAAGGATACGGAGTAATTGGCGCCTGAAGATCCGGGTATAATGGATCATTGTAGAAGTTTGGAGTTGGATCTCCATACTCGTATGCTTTTCCGGTTACGGGATTTATTATGGTCGAATTCTTTGTATTCAGCAAGTTGGTTATACTTAAACTGACGGTAAACTGCAGATTGCTGAAATAGAAATATTTGTCTATGTCCAGATCAATCCAGAACCAATTCTCTGCGATCTCGCCATTGATATTGTCAAGGTCAGACTGATACTCAGGACGACCATTTTCGAGTGTTCCGGTTTGTATTTGTTCAGTATATCTTTTGCCTGACTGGAAGAACAACCTTGACTTGAAGCTGATATCATCCAGAATATTTTTTGCGAATCCAAAGAGACCCTTACCTTTTTCAATATTGAAGTACAAGTTAGCACTTGCTTGAAATGGTTTATCCCAGGATAGAAAATACTCGGTAATCGTTTCTTCTGCATTTCTTGCTGCTACGAGGAAACCCTGATCTGCACTGGAGCTTTTGCCTGTAGCAACGGAGTATGTGAAATTAAATTTACCGTTGAACCATGAACCTATTCTCTTTCTGTACTCAACTTCCACACCTCTTAGACGCGCGTAGTCCTGATTGAAATATGTAATGAATGATTTACCAATGAATCGCCCGCTGTTTAGCAGGATTGATCTTGTCGTAACATAGTCGTAAATATTTTTATAGTAGGCAGTTACAGTAAGCACATCATCATTGGTAAACTGATTCCTTATTCCAAGTTCATAAGCTACCGTAGTTTCAGGATTTAGATTCGGATTTCCGAATTTCTGGAAAGTCGATTTTGCGCTTTGTGGATCAAGCTTTGCATAAACAAACTGAGGTTTTGGCCTCTTTGAAAAATGTCCGTAAGAAAAGAAAAGTGTCTGATTGTTTGTGATCGGATGCGAAATACCTACTCTTGGAGAAAGAGACAATTTAGCTCTTTGTCCGAAAATATTGTATGTATCATCTTCATAGGCACTCCTTGTCTGGTCAGGGATTGTAGCTACGCTTGTGTCATTAACAGCATCATCAACATACTTACCCGGAAACCAATAATCGAGTCGAAGTCCGTAATTCAAGATCATGCCTTTGAATGTGAGACTCTGCTGTGCATAAAAATCTCCGAATGCAGGATATACGGTGTAGATGTCGTTGTTGAGTCCTAGAGGTTTGATCCACGGCTGGTAAATATCAATAAGCTGCATCTGTTGAAAACTCATTTCTATTCCTGCCTTGATCCTGTTCTTTGTTGATACATTGTATGTGAAATCACCTTTGGCTGAGAATTCATCTACAAAGTGATCATGCCATGTGAATGGATTTCCAACATCGTAGAATCCATCTCCTGGAATCAGACCTGTCCTTGTACTGTCGATATAGTAATACTGGAACGGTGGTTTTGTAATATCAAGAGGTTCAGTGTATTGGTCCCAATTCTTTCCGTTCGCATCTACGCGAAGTGATGTAAAGAATTTACTGATCTTAATATCATAGAATGTTTGTGGACCTGTTGAATGCGACCAGTTAATTGTATGGAACATACTATTTTGCGTATAAGTATTTGCGCTGTCAAGGATTTGCTGAAAGTCATATTGATATCCCGGATTCGGTTGTACATATTCAAGATTGGATTGCAGCGAACTGGAATTCTGATTGATCGAGACAGATTGATTGAAAGAATATCCGAGTTTCGTAATAGGTGTCATTCTGTAAGTAGCTTTTCCGAGCCAATACCAGTTGTTGTCTTGTCGAGGCGCAAATCTTGAGCCGCCAAATGTTGAGGAATAAACCTGATTGGATTTTGCGCCACCTTCATTTGCGTAGAAACCGTCGGACAATCCCATGAAGAAACTTGCAAACAATGTTATCTCTCCTGGAGTTTTGATGCCGAGTGAACGAAGCAGATATTTTGTTATGGGCTCAGGTCCGCTGAGATTCATTTCGAGAATATCAGTATTGAAACTGCTGCCTGAGTTCTTATTATCTCCGCCAAAATTATCACGCTGATAGGAAATGTAGAAATTTGCCTGATCATACTTTCCTTCTTTTGTTCTGACATTAACTACACCGCTGGTAGCTTGCCCAAATTCAGCATTGTAACCGCCGGTTATGACCTCAACTTCTTCCAGTGAATTGGCTGACAACTGAAGTCCGTAGCCGGTTCCGGAAAGCGGATCCTGAACAGAGACACCATCTACTAAATAAGAGTTCTCATAATTCCTGCCTCCGCGAATGTGTATTTCATTATCTTGTTTTACTACTCCGGCTTGCTGTGAAACAACATCTGTAACACTGGTTACAATTGACTTGGAAATATCATCGCTGGATACAAAGTGTGAACTGCTCGTTTGCTCAATATCCATCAACGGTCTTTCACCAATTACTTCTATTTCCTGATCAACGGTAAATGATGTTGACTTCAGAATAACATTATATTCTTTCTTCTCATCATACAAGATTTTTATATCTGTATATTCGGTGGTCTTAAATCCTTCAGCAGTGATCTGCATGGTATAGCTTCCAGCCGAAATGTCTTTTATGTTGTAAGAACCGTCGTAATCAGAAACAGCTCCCAGATATGTTCCTTTGAGTTTGATTACAACTCCGTCAAGCGGGATTCCGGAAGAGTCGGTGACCTTACCATACAGTGAGCCAAGATTCTCCTGTGCGCTTATCTCTGAAGCAATGAAAATAGCAAGCACAAGGAGAATGCTTCGACAAAGCTTTTGTAAAACCGACTTATTTAAGTGTGAATTTTTCATAGTCAGTTATATCCAAATTCTCCGATGAAAATTCTTTTAAACAGTTCTTTTGAAGCAACAGGATCTCTGTTGAGAAAGTAAACCGGTAATGTCATATACACAATCCTTGGATTTACCGGTGAATCCTTAAAACAAACATTTATCGGTTCAGTTGTACAACCCTGTCCATTGAAAAAAGTGTAAATGACTGTTGCGGGTGTATAAACACCTTTGACTGCAGTGATAAGTGAACTTGAGCCGATCCTCGGATATGAAGTGTCAACAATAGTAAGATTCGAATCTGTGATATTTATGAATGGTATTGTGCAGCTTGTTACACTGTCAACCGGTGCAAAGTTGATAAGCTCTCCCTGGCCTGTAGCACTGACACCTTGAAAACCTGAACTGAAAAAAACTCTGCCGCCGTTCAGTAAGTAGAAGGGGAGTGACTGCTGAGCGAGGCCGAAGTTAGCGGCATTGAATACGGAACCTGTGCCTCCAACCCAGAACACAATGTCATAAAGGCCAAGTGTTTCAATCCACATCGGATTCACGATATTTGGAATCAAAGCGCCGTTATTTGATTTGATATCGATCATGTCGTAATGGATCGTGTCGAAAGCATTGGCAAAGTATGGTGTAGCGGTGGAAATATTTGCCGACGGTATGTCTCTTACCATAAGAATTTTGGATGTAACTTCTTTTACATACCATGAACGGCTTGTATCAGGCATTCTGACTATTGGACTAAGTGCGCCTGCTTCATCTTCTGCCCGCAGATAAAATATGTTATTTGAATTTACCTGTATTCCACTATCCCGGGTAAGCGTGATCAGATTGATGTTTCCCGCAACTCTTCTGAAATTAATTGTGTCATTTATAGACCAAAGATATGATGCTACATTTTCATCTCCGTCAGGATCAGTGCCGACCCATTTGAAAGAAGCGATGGGAAAAGTTGTGTCCGGAAGTTCTGTTCCTGCTTCAAAAGTTACGGCAGGCGGAGAATTTACAACAGGATATAGATTAGTTGCCGGAGTTGGATCTTCCAAGCCTTGATCATCAACAGCAGAGACAAAAAATCTGAAAATACTGTCACTTCCGTTTATACTTAAGGCAAAAGTGCTGTCGTTGTCTGTAGTAAATCCCCAATTTACAGAGTCGAAGGAAATTCTGAAACCTGAGATAAATCCGTCAGGATCATCTCCCCACCACCGGATTGTCTTTAGTGTTGAACCGGGGGCAATTACGCTGTCCGGAAATATTGAGAGATAAGTCTGTGGTGCTTTGTTCTCTAACTTACCTGAAATAGGATCATCACATGAGAATGACAATGGCAGGATCAGCAGAAGGGGCAAAAGCCACACTGTCCTGCCGATCACCATCTTTAAGTTTGCCATTAATCTGTGTTGATCAGACATCAATAGATTTTTTCTGTGATTTTACTTTATAAGAACCATTTTCTTTGTCTCAACAAACCTTCCGCCTTTGGTGTCATTGACAACAAGTGAATAGAAGTATGTTCCGCTTGCAAGACTATATGCATCGAATCTTGTTGAATATGTGCCACCGTTCATGAATCCGTTGAATAATGAATTCACCTGACGACCTGTTATATCAAATATCTTCAATGAAACAAAACCTGATACAGGAAGACTGAACTTGATCGTTGTTGTAGGGTTGAAAGGATTCGGATAATTCTGCAAGAGTTGATAAGATTCTGCAATCTCCGAAATATTAGTGATACCAACAGGAGTAACTGAACCAAAATCAGGATTCTTTCTCGGAACAAGTTTGTAGTTTCCAAAAGCAAAATATAGCACACCTTCTGTATATGCGATTATGTCATTCTTAGTAAGCAAAGTCAGTCCCGGGAGATTGCCGTTGTTGTCCCAGTTATTTGTAAATGAATGGTTTCCGTCTTGCAGATCAATTCTAGCATCAATTCCTGATTCATCAGAAACCAATATCTCACCATAATTTCTTCTGAAAGCTGAATCCTGAAGAGGTTGTGATGAAGTACAGGCAATTCCAAGTCCGGCATTAATACAGTTGATTGTTATTGGATTGTTGAATCTGCAGAGCACGCTTTCCCATTTCTCAATTGTCGTATCTCCGTCAGGTTTGTTGTTTGCCAATTGAGCCGTTGTCAGAATCTGCGGTGAAGGTACCGGATTTCCCTGTGAAAGCACAACTATGTTTGATGCAACATTTACAGTTAGTCTTGTGCAGCTAAAGTCCTCTTCTACAAATCCCTTTACACGAACTCTGTCACCTTTCCTTAGTACATCGGTAGGATTTCCGTACAACCAGATTCCGCTGAATGGTCCTGTTCCGTTTTGAATGTAAACTCTTCTCGGAGAAGTTTGCGTGCCACCGCTGCTCGAGAAAGAAATTCCCGGTATGTCGGATGTATCTGCCGTAACAATTCCTTCAATACCTCTTACATCGTATCCTTCATAAGCGGATCTTCCACCGTTGTTAGGACAGTACTGAATATCCTGAACAGTCATAGAATCGTTTTGACGGACAATGTAAAACAGTTTAGATCTTAATGTGTCTGACGGAAGAAGTTTTACAGTAGCCTGATTATCTTCTGCTCTTATAAAATATTCAACAAGAGTGCCAAGCGGAGCGGGGGGCATCTTTGCTGAGAAAATATTTCCAGTTACAAGAGACATATCCTTATTTGAGAATGATCCGCCGTTAAACCGCCAGAATACCTTTACATTTGATAGAGTAAGCGGAGAAAGACCGGGGTCAGTAGCGGTAACATTTACCTGAACACTGTCAGCAGGTGTAGGTACACCTGGATTTCTTAAAGGAGCTGAAAGTTGGGGGGGCGGATTGCCAAGACTAAGATCATTCGGATAAATTGGAATGATAGCATACGGAAGCTGTGTTCCAAAAACTCCTTCATTATTCGCAGAAATAATTACTCCGCGGATATAGTTAACAAAAGTACCGATTGAGGGATGCGTCCAAGGTCTTAGTGTGTCTCCTGAAGGAGAAGTTGAAAAGAAATTTGAGAAATCGCGGAAATAAAGTTTGTTTCCGTTCTCATCTACTATGCTCCACGGCTGTCTGTTACCAACGCCGGCTGCAACCGTTACATTTCTAAACTCAACATACATACCTTCATACTTCTCACCACCCACATAGTTGATGGTTCCGCCGTTTGGATAATCACCGTTTGCAAATTCAGGAATTGTTACAAGTTTTGGAGCCGGCCTCTTTGGAGAACTACCGAGAATTGAAATTGTATAACCGTCAGCTGTATCAAGAGCAAGCTGTGTAAGTGTATTTGCAAAATTACTGCTTTGTGTGGAACCGAACTCTTGGATCACTCCTCTGACTTTTATAAGAGCACCTGTATCAAGCAAATCAAGTCCTGTCTGATCGCCGCGGGAACCTTGCCTGATCACAATGCCTCCAAACAAACCATTAGCTGTGTCCTGTGCATAGCATGTCCAGCTGTTACTACCGCGCATCATGGTCCTGTTGTCACCATTGGCAGGAGAAACTCTCGGCGGAGCTACAACTCTTGCAATAAACTCAACCGAATCATTGTTGTATGGTGATTTGTCTCTGCCAAAAATAAGTGAATCAGTTGGTACAGTTTGTATTTGCTGCAGAGTAAGAAATTCGAACCCGTTGCCGGAAATGCTGAATCCCAAAGAATACAAAATGTATCCTGTTATCAGCAAAAATGGTATGAAGCCTGTCTTTTTCATATTTATGAAATTTGATTTAATTTTCATTTCACTATTACAAACTTACCTTTCTTTACTTCACCGCTGTTAAGATCTTTCACGGTAAAAATGTACAGTCCTGAAGCAATAGCCTGGTCATTTGCTGTAATCATGTCCCATGCATGTTCTCCTCCGGCAAACTTTTGAGTTCCATCAGAATACGTTGTGAACCATTGAAGATCACTTCCGTTGTAAGTGGATGCATCATGCTCAAATCGATCTACAAGATCACCCGCTAAAGTCCATACTGAAATCTCGCAATTAGACGGCAGGTTATAAAAGTAAATTTTACGGAGGAGTTCTTTCTTATTCCCTGAACCATCCCAAACTGCGCTTCCGTAATACGGATTCGGATAAACGCCAACCTCTGCATTTGCATCATTATTTGCAGGAGTGCCTACAATAATTCTTTGTGAGTTGCCAAGAATGCTGCTTTCAAGTGATCCGAGATTCTGCGTTACATCACCTTTGTCAAATGAAGTGACAGAATAAATGTACTGAAATCCGTTAAGCTGGTTTGGGAATTCAAAACGATAAAAATACGGAGTTGTATCACCATCAAAAAACTTAGGCGATGCAAGTTTGATGTAATTGAATCCAGTATTGTTGCTGATATTATTATGTGCGCTGTCAAACTCTCCGACTATTCTCAACTGAGTTGTCAAGTCTTCACTCAAATTAAGATCGGCTCCCGGATTCGTTCTGTAAACTTTGTATCCTTCGAAGTCAGTTAAGTTGGATATCGGATCAACTGATCTTTCTGCATTTGCCGACCAGTAAAGCGTTACCATCTTATCCTCTATTACTGATTTTAGTTTTGGAGGATCAGGAGGTGACGGGAGTTTGTATCCATTATCATAAGCACTCTGTGCCCAGCCGGCTCCCGTATATAGATTTTGTTTCTGAAAATCCGTGTCAAGAGTTGCAGGATCAGTTCCGTTCTTTTTCGCGCAGATAACTCCAAATACTATATTAACTGTATCCTGAGCATGATTTAGTCTGAATACGGAACCATCTTCTTTCCTGTACGGTCCGTATGAAAGCAAAACGGATCTGTTATTAGGAGTTTGTCTCAATACATTGATTTGATTTGTATCTATTCTCTGACCATTTTCGAGATATCCGTTGAGTCTTACATATTTCTTTTCATCTGTCTGAGGCGATAGATAAACAGGATCAGTGTTGTTCCTGAACTGCCAGATTGTGAAGTAAGTTCTGTCATCTGCAATTTCATTTTGAGGCATAGGCGATGTGCCAAGAAGCTTGAATCCTATATAACTGTTTGTGAATCCGGGATCACCGTTATAATCATATTCATAAGCCATTCGTAATGTATCTATGTAACCGTCTGCGCCTTTATTATAGAATGATGTTCCACCGGGGATTGTAATATTTGTATTCCTTACAACTGCATCTGACCATAGTCCAATGAACAAACTGTCTATCGGCTGTGTATTTCCGTTGTATCCGACATTGACAATCTTATAATTCAGAATCACCCAGTTGTTTGCAAAGTTAAAGTCATAGCAATAAGTTTGCAAAAGTACTTTCACTCCAAGCGGGTTATGGTTCTGGATCACAGTTCCGCTGACTGAAGTATTCGTATCAAAGAACTCACAAACAAAATCCTGATGTGAAATTGCATCCGGTCTGAAGTTTGGTGAATTTTGCAAAGTTGACCTTTCAAGTATGCCGGAGCCGTCTGCATTAGTAAATTCAAAGCCTTCGGTCCTGTTAGCGCTGGACACATCAACTGCTGCAGTCGAGACATTTATCTGTCCATTCTTTGAACCGCCTATCCATATACCTCCCACAAAAAGGTGTTCTATTCCTGATGACTTAGGATACTGACATGAAGGTTGATTGGGAAAGTTTACAAATCCGTTTCCGATAGTTCCGTAGTTTGTTACAGTGAGCGTGATATTTCCAACATTAGTAAATTTGTTGTTGATGTCATCGTTTATGTCGGACGGATAATACAACCCCAGACTAATTAGAAATACAGCCGACAGCAATATGCTGAAGAGGAATTTATTGAACGAACTTGTTGATGTAGAAAAGGGTACTTCCTTATGCAAGTGTCAAAGATTTTAAACTTTGGGATAGGGGCAAAATAGATTTTTCATACTACAAAATAAAGATAAAGAACAACTTTACCATAACTTATAGCAATTAATTATTTGGACTATCTCTTAAAGACTCATAAAGCTGAACCTTAACTTTGTCAGGGATTAGAAAAAATGACTTTTCAGAGACTTTCTTATATCCCAGATTCGCCATTTTATCAGGCACTGAGTCATAAGCCGCTTTGTTGAGAGAGCTATAATCCAAAATAAACCATAATCTCCTGAACTCATTTGTCTTGGAAAGTGAGTCAAGTTGCATTCTTATATCCCATCCAAGTACAGAAGGCTCCGGAAGCTTGTCCTGCGTTTGTTTGTTGTGATAAGTAAAAGCCCATCCCATGAAATGAGGTTCGGCAATCAGCTTGTCATCTTTTGATTGTTGCGAACTAATGTATGAGATAATTTTTCTGTAATCATTATTCTTAAAGTCGTTGCTGAAGTTAATGCTGACTCCAAGAATACTCACAGCTGTCAATAGAGAGCAAATTAGCAAAGCTGTTCTTCGACTATAGAATCTGAATGAAAAGTAAACGAGCATTATAAACAAGTAGGGAATTATAATGCTGAGATATCTTGACATTACAATGCTCTGCCTGAAAGAAACTATTGCTGCCAGGACAAGCGGAATGAAGAAAAGTAGAATAGAAATATCGGCAGTATTCTTCAGAAAACTTCCTGAATTTAGAATCCTTATTATGCATAGTAAAAGAAAGAGTATTATTAGAAGTCCAACCAAATGTGACAAGTACATTATAGTCATGCTTTCATAGGAAAAATACACACTGAGAAATGTGTCCTTGAAGTAATTGAACACTTCAGAAGAAACCTGTTGGATGGACTGCGATTTTCTCCATGGTTGACCTTTGAGAGCTTGACCTGCCATAATTGGAAGCCATGGAATGAACATTGCAAAAGCAAATGCAGGATACTTGAAGAAGGGTCTTATGCTGTCCCTGAAATTTGGTTTTAAAATATATATTGCTGCAGCATAGACCATTTGCGCAATAAGTATAAATAAGGCAAAGTAGTGAGTGTAAAAAGATAATGCGGTTGTTGCGCAGTAAATAATTCCGTAAATGCCTTTTGGCTTGGAAAGATATCTGATAAAAAAATATACAGATGTGAGTGTCAGTAGGAGGTTAAGGTTTAGCATTCTCACTTCCTGAGAATAGAAAATATTTAGAGGAGAGACCGCATATAAGAGAAGTGCAAAGAATCTCTGCAATCTGGAAGGCAACAACTCAATTGTTATATAGTATAGAACAACCATTGAAAGCAGAGAAAGCAGCAAACTGAGCATTCTCATAGAGATGACACTGTCACCTGCCATAGTATTCCACGCTTTGAGCAAGATATAGAATAAAGGAGGATGAATGTCTCCTGCAGTTTCTGATACTATCTTAATGATGCTTCCGTTTGAGATCTTCCAAGAATACACTTCATCGAACCACATATTCTTTGAATCCAATTCAAAGATCCTCATTCCGGCAGCAAGGATGAAAAGCATTACAAGCACGGCTTTCCATGATAAGAAATGCTTCATTCTCCAATGAACTGAATAGCGATCCTTCTGCTTCTGGGTCTTTCGTCAAAATCAATCAGAACAATCTGCTGCCAGGTCCCGAGCATTAGTTTGGCATCCTTGAATGGAACGCTGAATGATGTCCCGATAATAGCAGACCTTATATGCGAATGTCCGTTATGATCTCCCCAGGTATCGTTATGTTTGTACTTACCGAATTCCGGAACAAGTTTTTCCATAACTTTCGGGAAGTCATACAGCAATCCCTTTTCGAATTCAATTGTGGTTATGGAAGCAGTAGAGCCGATAGCAAAGACTGTGCAGTTGCCTTCCAGGAGTTTTGTTCCCTCAAGTGATTTCATAACAATGTCAGAGATGTTTATTATCTGGCATTTACCTTCAGTTGGAACAATAGTTTCAACTGTAATTATCTTCATGATGAAATGATGAGGTTAATACCGGTCAATACAAGATTGCGGTCCAGCATATCTATATTGTCTGTCTTGTCGAAGATTATTGAAGAATAACCGCCGGTGCAAATTACATACGTTTCGCCAAACGTTTCCTTTAATTCTTCTATATACCTTTCCGTTGTATAAAGGCTTTGGAACAAGACACCGCCGGAAATGTTTTCAATTGTCTTTTTGCTTACCGGAGATTTTGGAAATCTCAGTTTCGAATCCGGTAAAGTTGTTTTTGAGATCAAAGCATGATATGAAGTGCCAATTCCCGGCGAGATCATTCCTCCAATCAGTACTTTCTTATGAACTACTGTGTAAGTTGTTGCAGTGCCAAAATCAATCGTGAGTATTGTATCTGATTCAGTCTTGAAGAATGCTGAAGTTGAACTGCACAGGCGGTCGGAGCCAATTGTCTTCTCATAGAGCAAATCAAATGGCAGATTAGATTCAGTACTTACAAATACCGGTGCAAATCCAAAACATCGTTTCATGATTCTTTCTACATGAATCATTTGTGATTTGTCCAAAAGAGAAATTCCTGCATGATCAATGCTGTTGTCTGTTTTATATCTGCTGACATGATCTTCAAAATCCTTCAGGATAGATTTCTTTTTATAATCGCTTCTTTCCACTTTCCCAATATGCATTGATCGTTGCTTTGCAGTGGCAGATTTAAATGCAGAGTTACCTATATCGATCAGAAGATTCTTCATAAAAAATGCGTAAAAGAAATTATCCT
Organism: uncultured Ignavibacteria bacterium; assembly: GCA_937924675.1. Taxonomy (GTDB): domain Bacteria; phylum Bacteroidota; class Ignavibacteria; order Tepidaquicellales; family Tepidaquicellaceae; genus JADJAH01. The sequence goes on from CALEVL010000251.1 coordinate 44,317, forward strand.
TTTACGCATCTAATTTACAATTAAAGATTTTCTTTAGTGAAATGGAAATTTCAGTCCTGCCGTAATAATGAAGCAGGGGATGTTCCCGGTATTGCTGGCTATGAGTTTGTATTTACCGTCAACCATCAGATTGAATGACTTGCTCAGGTTCTTGAATTCGAGTCCGGCTCCTGCAATCAAGCTTGCTTTCGTAAAATTCAAACTGTCATTATCATAAAAATTCACACCCAATCCGAAATCAACATATGGAGCTACTGCAGTGCTTGTGAGATAAAATTGTGAGACTACACCAATTTCAAAATCAGTTTGTTTATCTGCATTCCAATAATTGATCTGCGGAATCAGGGAAACCTGACCTGCTCTCAGTTCAGCAAAAGCCCCGAATGCAAATCCTACTTGTCCGTCAATTGATGCAACGCCTGTATTAAATCCCGCGCTGGGATGAAGTTTGTTTTTTGAAGACTTCTTATCTGAACTTACAACCGTATTACCGGACCTCAAATCTGAAATATCAAAACCTTGATAGTTATCAATTGTGTATTGAGCATTTGAATCCTTACCGAAGATTAAAACAGCCATTACCAGAATAACAAGAAAGTGATTTTTCACTATGATTGATTTAGAAGTTAGTTTAAGATTAAAGCATTCAATTCAGATTTGAAATTTCCAGTTTCTTTATCTCATCGCGGATCTGAGCAGCTCTTTCGTAATCTTCATTAGTTAGTGCTTCATCAAGTTCACCTTTGAGCTGCAACAACTTCCTGTCTTTATTGGAAAGATCTTTCATTTCCTCTTCAGTTGCTTCATTCTCTATCGTACTCAGTGATTCAGAAACTTCCGGCTGATCTTGCTTTGGCAGAACCTGTTCATCAAAATCAGGAACGAATCCAATTTCATCCATAATCTCTGTGCTTACATATATCGGAGAAGAGAACTTAAGTGCAAGTGCAATAGCATCAGATGGCCGGGCATCAATTTCTTCAATACTTGATGAATCAAATTTTATCTTTGCGTAAAATGTCGAATCCTTAAGTTCACTGATAAGGACATGGCTGACTGAATACCCAAAGGTCTCAATGATCTCTTTGAGGAGATCATGAGTCAGTGGCCTTGGAGGTTTGATTCCTTCAAGCTCCAGTGCTATAGATTGTGCTTCATACTGTCCAATAATTATAGGAAGTCTCCGAGTTCCGGCAATTTCCTTGAGTATGATTGCATAACCGCCACCACTCATTGAAGGCGTAAGAGAAAGGCCGAAAATATCGACCTGTATGTTTTCGTTTGAGTAATCCATCAATAGTTAAATGTGCCACCGAAGTGGTTTTGAAAATTTGTTGTCAGCAATTAAGACACATGCTTACTGTGAAACGACTTTCTTCATTTCATCTGTCAGAGCAGGAAGAATCTCAAAGACATCTCCAACTATGCCATAATTTGCTATCTGAAAAATCGGAGCATCTTTGTCTTTGTTAATTGCAACGATGCACTTTGAAGATGACATTCCTGCAAGGTGCTGTATAGCACCGCTGATACCGCAGGCTATATAAAGACTTGGTGATACTGTCTTTCCAGTCTGTCCAACCTGCTCAGAATGTGGCCTCCAGCCAGCATCGACTACAGCTCTTGAAGCACCTGTTGCAGCTCCGATTGCATTTGCAAGATCTTCAACGAGATTGAAATGCTCCGGGCCCTTCATGCCCCTGCCACCGGAAACTATCCTGTCTGCTTCAGCAACATCAAGCTTCTCAGAACTAACTACAATTTCCTTAACTGCAACAGAAAAATCAGCAGAAGTAACAGCCAAGTCGTCAGGAGTCATCTTGATCAATTCCACATTGCTTTCTTCTTTTCTTTCAGGTTTAAATACATTTGGCCTTATTGTGATAAGTATCTTTTCGGAATCAGAAGAAATGCTTATAATACTCTTACCGGCATAAACTGGTCTTGCTGCCGATATCTTTCCACTTGCTGCAATCAATTCAGTGCAATCATTGAATACAGCCGAATCTGTCATCACTGCAACTCTACCGGCAAGTTCTTTTCCCAGTGCAGTTGCTGAAAGTACTATTGTTTCAGCAGATTCCTTGCCTGCAACTGCTGAAATTACTTTGGCTGTTGCAGAAGGGGAGTATTGAATTCCAGATACCGGACTCTTAGAATTCAGTTCACTGAGACTAACTAAGATCAGCTTTGTTGCTCCAAATGCAGAAAGAACATCTGCTGCGGATTGATCAATTTCTCCTATTGCCAGCACAACCATTTCCGCTGAACATTCTTTTGCAAGTTTTGATGCTTCCGAAACAACTTCAAAAGCTGAATTCTTGAATTTGCCTTCTTTGTGTTCGGCGAAGGCTAATATACTTTTCGTCATACTTTTTTTGATCCCTTTTTAGGTTTAGATTACTTTGGCTTCTTCTCTGAGCAGTTTTACTAACTCAGATACATCATCCTTGCCGTTTGTAAAAACTTTTCCGCTAGATTTCGAAGGAGGCATTTTCATTTCTCCTACTCTTACTTTGTTGCCTGAATAAGCTGCATTTATTTCTTCAACAGGTCTCGATTTTGCAGCCATTATGCTCTTCAGGTTAGGATACCGAGGTTCATTAATTCCTTTTTGAACTCCTATCAGAGCCGGCATTTGAAGCATTAGTACTTCTTTTCCACCTTCAATTTCTCTTTCGGCCGTTATCGTCTTTTCGTTTATTTCCATCTTGACAACAACGCTCGTTGAAGGTAGTCCCGTCATTTCGGAGATCATAGAAGGAAGAAGCATTCCGTCATAATCAATCGACTGCTTTCCAAGGATTACAAGATCAGGGTCTTGACTCTTGATATATTCAGCAAGATTCTTTGCAACTGTGAATGAATCAAATTCTGAATCGGTTGTCTTGATAAGAACACCCTTGTCGATTCCCATTTGAAAGGCTTTCTTAATTGCATCTTTAGCCTTATCTCCTCCAAATGAAACAGCGATTGTTTCACCGCCATTTTTCTCTTTCAGCTGAAGTGCCTCTTCAACTGCAAACTCATCATAAGGATTAAGTATGAATGAAACTCCATTTTCATCAATGGATTTTCCGTTACTGTCAATCTTGACTTTTGTAGTGCTATCCGGAACCAATGATACACAAACAATTATCTTCATTTTGCAAGTTTTTGGAGTGAATAATAGTAATTTTTCTTAGTTGTAAATTTAGTTTTAGTGAATCCCAAAATCAATTTAGTATTTTCTGCAAAAATGCATTTGTCTTCGACATCTATTTAGCTATATTTGCACATATCGCGGGATGGAGCAGTTGGTAGCTCGTCGGGCTCATAACCCGAAGGTCGAAGGTTCAAGTCCTTCTCCCGCTACTAAAATAAAAGCCTTCCTTTTCAGGAGGGCTTTTTTTTATCCGATTAAACCTATCCTGCTCATTTTTGTCATATTCTCGTAATCAACAACTAAAATCAAAAACAGAATTATGAAAATGAGAAACCTGACGTTGGGTATTATTGCCATGGTTATGATTGTCATCGGCATATCAGCTATTGCTCCCGCTCAACAAGATCAGAAGTCAAATAAGACTCCGGAAGAAATAGCAACAAAGAAAGCTGACAGACTCAAATCGGCACTTGCTCTCACAGATGAACAATACAAGCAGGTTTATTCGGTATTCCTTGAGAATGCAAACAAGATGAAGACTGAAAGGGAAAAGATGAAGAGCTTGGATAAGGAAGCCAGAAAGGAAATCAAAAAGAAGCACAAGGAAGAAACACGTGCAAAACTTCAGGGCATTCTTACCAAAGATCAAATGGACAAACTTGAACAGATGAAAGGTGGAAAGAGAAAGTCAGGAAAAGGCAACAGACCATAGCAATTAGTAGCCCGGACTCTGTCCGGGCTTATTCAAATTGCCTTCCTTCCTAATCTCTGTTTCTCATGCTGCACTTTCTCCAAAATCCATTCTTTGTTGAAAGTATTCTTTGACTTTGCAAGTTTATCTTCAATGAGCATCAGGCTTACACTTCTGGAAGACAACTTATATTGAATCAAGTTGTTCACAAAGCTAATGAAATTATGGTGGAGCACTCTCTTGCTGTCTGAAACAAGAACGTTATTCTTGATAAAATGCTTGTAAGTATCAATAACAGACAAAGCTGAGTCAAATTGTCCAAGTTCATAGTGGATTTTAAGCGATAGATTTTTCATATCTAACTTGTATATGAACTGATCAAACTTGATCATGTTCAATAGTTCAAGTGCCTTAATGAAATTCCCCCGTTCAAAATTCAATAAAGCAAAACTGTAATTCTCAACATTCTTTATCTGATTCGGGTTTAGCTTGCTTGTGAATTTGGAAATAAAATCCTCCATTTGATTCAGCTTCTTCAAGGAAATACAATTGAACAGATAGTTCCTGTATAGGTCAAACGGAATGTGGCTTGTAGATTCTGTTCTATAATATCCCTTGTTTATGATCTCACTCAAAATTTCAAATATTTCATTGTCCACATTGAAACTTGTAACAGCACCGGTATTCTTCTTCAATACGCAATAATCCATTAGTCTTGCAAACAGGAAATGATTGTCAAGCAGTGAAAACTCCTTTGATTTCTTGAGCAGCAAATGCTTGAGCTCCTGATATATTTCATCATTTTCAAAATTCAGGAATGTAAGGAGCAATTTATAGTATGCCTCAATTATGGGAATTCTGAGATCCGAATTTGATTTTATGAATTTCACTATTCTGGATATATCAAACAGTTTCATGAATTCAGTCACTGTCTTCATGTTGCTTGATATGTTATATGATCTCGAGTATTTCAGAAGATTATCATTATGCCTGACGGACTCTATTACGAAATAACTCATAATAAATATTATTCCGTTTATAAGTTTCTTGGATTCAACCTCAACAAATCCTTTCTTCAAAACTTTTGCAGCCTGCAAATTCATGTAGAACTGATCTGTTTGTGTCCGAAATTTTCCAAGGAAATAAGAGCTGTTAGTCTCTTTGTTCATTTCGAGTATCTTATCGGTATTCTGAATCTTCTCTGAGAAAACCCGCACCAGTCCTCTTTGTGCAAGCTCATCAGTAAGAAAGAATGAAGACTCGATTTCATTCCTGCGAAAAGATTCGGTTTTCAAGAAAAGCAGAGCCATCTGCTGCAAGTCTGACATAAGATTTCTGAAAGTGGAATCGTTGAATTCCAACTTTCCGTAAAGTCTTTTATATATGTTTTGTTTAGTCAAACTTTTGTTGTCAAACTCCGGATAACTCGCCTTGAGTATTCCAAAAAGTTTGACAAGCATTGTCCTGTTATTAAAATAAGGAGACTTTAGAAACTTGCCAAATCTCATAATCTCCTTATTTGAAAGGGATTTGAGGATGTCGAAAAGAGAATGTGTATACATTATATGATACTGTTAGTATTTTTTTTTGCGACAGCATGAATATTGAACACTTCAAAAATAGTGCAAAATTGTTCAAGAAACAATATTATTAAGAAAGTTACTCCGATTTTGTCAAATAAATCTGCGACAAACGGCAAAAAATTTCTTTGTATTACCAGCTAAATGTATGTAATTTGCATTAAATCGAAAGGAGATAACAGTAATGACATCCATAACAAAGTCCATCTTAGTAGTTCTAATTTTTGTTGCAGCTTTACTTACTGTTGGTAATGTAAGCTCTGCAAATGCAGCAACATCAGCTAACATGATTGAGTCAGTTCAGAAGAGTGATTGGTTAATTTTTTCAAGAATTGTTGAGCCAAGTGGGGAAAGTTATATTTACGTATTCACAGATGGTGGTGTTTTCATAACTAAGTATGAGGAACTTTGATACTGTTAACTTCTTAAGAGAAGATAAGAGATCGAAAAACGAAGAATATAAATAAAAAAGATACATCACTCGTTCTCCTTTCACCGTTCAAAATTTGGGGTTGAACGGTCTTGAGCGGTGTATCTTTTATTTATTTGGGCTTTTTGGGTTAACCGCACAAATTTATGTAGAATTATTGTTATTGTAAAGATAAAATTTACAG
>CALEVL010000252.1 GCA_937924675.1 uncultured Ignavibacteria bacterium
TTTTGATGAAGTTTGAAGTCAGAAGGTAACGCGGTAACTGGAGTTATTCCGGTTGGTATTTCAGAGAATTTCACCGTACAAAGAGAACGGTTGCTTCTGCCAGTGAGATAAACACTTCCGCGCCTGTCCACTGCAAGGTCATACGGATAATTCCAACCGACAGGAGTATAGTAATAACTAACTACATACTGCCTGTTTCCGGATGAATCATATTTAAAAGCTGCATACATTGATGTTGACAATGTGTCAATATTTCCGGATGTGTAAATGTTGTCTGCCGAATCCAACACAAGCCTCGAAAAATAAGTTTGTCCTAGACCCGAACGGTAAGTTCTCTGCCATATCATGTTTGCCGAAGAATCGAGCTTTGTTACATAGTTGTATCCGCAACAACGCGATGCGATGCAGATATTGCCACGGCTGTCTATCTTTAGGTCATATCCGTTTGAAGGCGGGAACAGTCTCTTTATCCATACCGTGTCTCCTGAAGGGCCGTACTTTATAGTTGTAAAGTTATAATATCCCGAGGCATCCATTGACGCTCCAGTAACATACAAATTCCCAAATTTGTCAGAAGTGCCAGCATATGCAATGTCACTACACTGTTGCGATGCCAGTCCGTTATAATATCTCCACCACTGCATTACCCCGCTGTTGGAATACTTTATTGTTATGTAGTCATCGTATGTGATTGAATTGGTTTTGGAACCGACCAAAACAACATTCTGGGAATGGTCTAAAAACATATCATATAATTTGTAACCACTACCAATGCCCGTTGCATAATCCCTCCAGTGCCGAACTCCAAGCGAGTCGTATTTAACGGTAGTAAACCAGACATGCTCCCCGCCCAAACCGGATGAAAAAATGTATCCTGCAGAGTCGACCCAAACTTTTTGCATATCTGCTTGATCGTACCTTGCCCACACAAGATTGCCGTTTCTGTCATAGCGCAATAGTCCGGTTGTTGATGCAACATAACAATTACCGTTTCCGTCAACTGCAACATCAAGACCTAAATTATGATCTATGAAACCACTATGGTACTCTCTCAACCATTGCTGAACACCTGATTTATTGTACTTAATAATAACGCATTTGAAGACCGAGAGGTCATACTCTGTATACCCGGTTACATACACATTTCCCGAATCATCCAAAGCGAGAGCATTGGCTTGGTCATAATCAAGCCCGTATCCGTTATATCTTTGTACCCACTCAAGCTGCATCTGAGCAAATGCATTTACTGCACAAGCTAAGTATAGCGCAAGAGAATAACATGCAATTGCTCTGACGGAGATTTTCCTCATAACGCAGAACCCAGCTTAACAATATGTCCGTAAGAAGGGATCTTCGATAATCCCGAAACGCTTTCAGATTTGTCCTTCAGAACAAAAAGCATGAAGTATCCGGGCGGAGCAAGATAGGAATCTACAGGAGCATGAATGGTGTAAACTCCTCGCGATCCGGGCTCAAATTCAAGTTCTACATACCTCTGATCCATATTGTTGCCGTGAGTAACAGAGCCAAGCTTCATCAGGCAGACAGAATCCAGAGTGTTTGCCTGAAGGACTGTAATGCTGAATGTTTGACCATAAGCCATTTGCTCAGGAGGGTCAGTGATTATCGGCTGTTCGCCGTCTTCAAGATAGCCGGGGGAATACAATGACAGTCTTCGTTCCGTGTCATCTTCGATATCTCCGCTGTCAGGTACCCTCCCTCCCGCCATGAGTATCTTGCCGTTTGGCAGAAGCAACCCGGTTGAATGATACATCCTGGCAACAGGAATTTTTGTAATCTCATTGTCAATCCATGTCATTGTATCCGTGTCAAGCAGTTCGGCATATTCAACGGGAACGGGAATAGTCTGCCCGTTCTCTTCAATTTCCGTATTTCCGCCTATGAAAAGCAATGTTCTATCAGGCAGAAGTATCGCCTCATGGCTCATGCGTGGATACTGCAATAATATGGTCTGCCACTGCGGATTAGATGACGGGTCGGTGACATCAATGAAGTCAACTCTTCCAAGCACATTCACGTGCCCCCATATTCCGCCTGAAATGAGTACCCTTGATTTTGCATTTGTTCCCTTTCTGATCGGAAGAAGCAATCCGGCAGAGTGCTCGCTCGGAGAAGATCTTTTTACCTGCGGAGTCCAGTAAGGTGAGCCACCACTTGCGAAGGGATCAAATATTTGCGGGTTGCCTTCTATGTAGTAAGCCGGCGGGTCCAAGTTATCAGGGTAAAAGGCAGTTGTGGAATAGAATATCTTTCCCTTATTCGGACCAACAGGAATTACCTGCCCGTCAGGATAGAAGTAGCTGATATCCGGAGGCATGATTGCATCCGGATTATTGAAAGCTGTCCAACCATTAGCATCATATATTTCCGGTGTTCTGTTTGTTTGCGGTTCCATGTTTGAATTCAAAGAACCGCTAAGGCCTCCCATTGCAATTACCTGACCGGTGTGAAGCATCGTAAGAGTAGGATACCATCTGCCGTCTTTCATTATGTGCGGAGTTTCAGGTGTTCCGGGTATTTTCCAAGGATCGTTGGGATCAGAGGCGTTGTAAATGAACGAATACCTCAGCCCGAGTCTGGCATCAATGGGTTCATACGAGTACGGGTACGGTCGGGTCAGCTCGCCGCCTGCCACCAGTATTATCCCGTTCGTTAATGAACAATGTCCCGAACAAAATATTTCTGAGGGTTGAATAAGGTATGGTGGATCTTCATAGACCTTTGGCCACTTGGGCACTACATCGCTTTTCAGAGATACGGAATTTGTATCGGTCTGATAAATCCTCGACCAGAATGGATAAGTCCTGCAGTGAAACAAATTAAACATTGCCGTCCTTAAGCAGCACGGCATGAATTCCTGTTACACCTGAGTTTTCGGGGGCATCGCCCCAGCTTCCTTTAGGGAATGGCATAAATAACTCCTTTCAAATAATTAATATGAGAACAAGATATTTCTAAAATTACCAAACTCCATTCATTTCTGAATCGGCAAATATCTTATAACCTTATCGGATCCATTTTTATGGCTTCATACGAAGTCAATAGAACTTTTTAATTATAGGGGAAATCAAAAAACTAATCAAGTTAAGTTCACGAACCATTTGATTTTGCAATCATGCCGATTCACGCTTTCTCGGATTCTGATTCTCCGGAGATATTCAGCAACTCCATCAAGTAACCTGCCACTTCTTTTGTTCGGAAGTTTGCAGGAAGCTAATCCGCGGAGAAATCTTGAGTTACATAATTCGCTTGGCGCTAGCTCGCACTGCTCATCATTACTTTACCAGCAACATCCTCTTCGTCTCCGAAAAACTTTCCGCCCTGAGTTCATAATAATACACGCCGCCCGAAGAGCAATTAGAAATTTATAATTAGAAATTAGAAATAGATTTTTTGGAGTTCGCCATCATTCTTTTCTCATCAAATGTTCGTTTAAGTTGACTTGTTTGTATAGCATTCGAGGCAAAAGTTGTTTTGCTAACCTTTTGAGGCGACAAATGTCATTACTTTCTGAGGGGACATTTGTCACTATTTCACCAGCAACATCCTCTTCGTCTCCGAAAAACTTCCTGCCCTGAGTTCATAATAATACACGCCGCTTGGAAGAATGTCACCGCTGAACTGCACAGAATAACTTCCGGACTCCAGATACTTATTTACGATGACTTCAACTTCTCTGCCAAGCACATCAAACACTTTCAGCGAAACATTGCCTGAAGTTCTTACATCGAACCTGATGGTTGTTGTTGGGTTGAAGGGGTTGGGGTAGTTCTGATACAATTCAAACTTCTCCGGCACAACAGTGCTCATCGGCTGTATGCC
>CALEVL010000253.1 GCA_937924675.1 uncultured Ignavibacteria bacterium
AGTATATCTATCCTTACCGGCAATATTCTTTTCGGAGGATTCAAGTTTGTTTGTGTCTGTTCCATTTTAGTTTGATTTTTTATTTTTAGAAATTGTTTGGCGCACTTTGATTCGGAATGATTTGCTTCCCGCCGGAGCCTTGAGCTGAAGTATTCATTTGATGTAATTTTTTTCATTCTTGTTCTCTTTGTTAAAGTTGATACAAAATTATGTGTGATTATTCGGCGGGACAAAGAAAGATTTTTCGAAAACCCTCACAAAAAGGACTGCAAACTATTAAACAAACGTCATTTTTCCTTATAATTCAGTCATTTACGTGTTTGAATCCCTCACATTTTAAAAGTATTTTATACTATGAGAGATTCAAGACTTGTAGAGATCTTAGCTTCGTTTGATAAAGATGATCTTAAGGCATTCAGAAAATTTCTGAATTCACCTTTCGTGAAATCCAGAAGAAATATTTCTCAGCTCTTTGATGTGCTTTCAGAATACCACCCTGATTATAAGTCCGAAAGCATTTCAAAGGATAGAATTTTCAGAGTCCTTTTTGAAAAGGAAGAATTCAATGCAAAGAAGCTGGAAAATCTTGCACTGGATCTTTTAAGTGCATTAGAAAGCTATCTTAGCCATGATGCATTGGATTCAGAAAAGATTGATATGATGATGTATCTTTCGCAAGGTTATTTTGACAGAAGACTCATGAATAATTCTTTCAGAGTCTTGAAAAAGATAGAGTCAGACTCTGAATTCAGTTTCGGAAAGGGACACTTCTATTTTTCAATGCTTCGAAAGCTAAGCTTTATGAAGAGTTCGTATTTCATGCAGAACCATCAGTATGAAGCAAATATTGAAAGCGTGAAGGAGATACTTGAAGCATCTGCATTTCAGTTTATTCTTGACCTAACACACTATCAGAGTATCAAAAGACCAGCACTGAATACTTATGGAATTGAAGTTAAGGATGATCTGTTGGATTCGCTGATAGCCAACTTTGACTTTCAACTCTTCGTTGAGAATCTAAAGTCATCTCAAAGCATGAATGCGCTTCCGGTTCTGATGAATTATTATAAGCTCAAGACGATTGAAACTCCGGATGAAGTAGAATATTACTATAAGCTTCGAGATGTTTTTTATGACAGTATTGAGACATTTGACAGAGAACATAAGCATTTGAACTTTAGTCATCTGGCAAATTATTGTGTGCAGAACTTTCTCAAGAATCGTAATGAGTTTAAGAAAGAAGGGCTGGAAGTGTATAAGAAGATGATGATGAATAACGCATTCACATTGTCCGAGAATGAATATATACAGACTATGACATTCCGTAACATTGTACTTTTTTGTATATCAAACAAAGATGCCGAATGGCTTGAGTATTTTCTTGATAATTATTCAAATGCCCTGCAGCCGGATGAAAGAGAGGATCAGAAAAATTACTCATATGGACAGTTGTATTTTTTGAAAGGTGATTTTGACGGTGCACTGGATTGTGTTTCTAGAGTACGAAAGGAATATTTTCTGTTTAAGACTGACCTGAAAAACTTGCTGATTAAACTATATTACGAATTGGATCATATCGAGTCCGCACTCTCAATGGTTGATTCTTACAGGCATTTTCTGAATAAGAATAAGGAGATATCAGAAAATCATAAAGAGACCTTTAGGAATTTTCTGAATTATTTCTACTCGTTACTAAAAATAAAATCACTACAGAGTAAGGAAGATCCTGAATTTATTAAGTCACAAATATCATCGGAGAACCGAATAATCAGCAGACATTGGCTTCTCGAAAAAGCTGATGAATTAATTAGTAAGAAATAAATTCTGATTGCTCAGGGATTCTTACATTAAGAATTTCGAAGTCAGTATTGGGTAAATATTTATTCCCGGAAGTATTTTGAAATACTTCACAGACTGCAAGCTTTTTATTATGGAAACACTGCACTCACAAAATTGAATGCATTGTTATCAGCCAGCTGATAATCAGAACCGTCAGTAAAATTATCACCGTTTAGATCACTTACAACATAGCCGGCTACAAAATTTGAAGCATCATTGTCAATATCAGAAGCATCCGTCGCATCAACACTTCCATCCTGATTCACATCACCGGCATAAAATCCATAAACGATTGGATTTGAATCAACAATTATTGAATTGCTTCCGAATGCTTGAGAAGCCGATGTAGTAAAATCATATCTCCTGAACAAAATTGGAGTTGAACTCCAGGTTTGAATATGATTTCTGTGACGTACCTGCAAGTAGTATGCAGTTCCCCTGTTCAAAGTGTTGAAATCGAAAACACCATCCAAATCTGTACCTCCTACAATTGAGACTGAAGAATCAACCACAGAATATGGCGAAGAAGTATTTCTTGCATATAGTCTGAAAGTATCTGAGACAGAATTGTTTGAATATGGAGAATAGAATCCCTCGTTAACAAGCTTCACATACAGCCTGGGATTTGTTTGAGGCTCGATATCAAGACGAATATTGTATGAAGAATTTTTGAAATCAGTCCATGTGCTTCCCGAGTTTGTTGATGAATAGAAACTGCCCAATCTAACAGGATTCTCTTCCTGTCCTGCCGCTCCTATACTTCCGGAAGATAGTTGCTTGTATCCGATAAAGAATTTTCGATTAGCCGGAATGTTGACTGTGGAAGAAAGTATATGCTCAATTCGCTGATCGCTTCCGTTCCCGACCGGTGAGGTAAGAGCAGTGGAAGCGTATAGAAGACTTCCCGGAGATCCTGATGTTGTATCCCTATAAACAACAATCTGATATTGCTTACCGGGTTCGGAAATATTATTTCTGAAAACGTGCTCAACAGACTTGACAGGAAATGGTGTTGGACAGTTGTTCTTGAATGAAGCCAGGAATATTCCATTCGAAATTCCGAAAGTTGTATCATTTGATTTGCATTGGTCTACATAATTCATTTCATCAAGCGTGTACTTGATGCAATACTCTTTTTTTAGTTTAGTCGTGTCATTGCCGATCGGACTTGCTGTATCTCCCGGCAATGCTTCAACTACTATAATGTCAGTGAGATTAGTTTTCTTCTCATCAAAACAAGGCAGTTGAAAATAATACAAGGTGTCAAAAATATCAGTTCGATTAACAATAATTGTAGTATCAGTTTTTGTTAAGAATGGACTGTCTTGGTTAATGATCTTAATGTTAATATTAAACGGAAGGTATCCGCTGATATTCTTCTTTACCTGAATGCCAAGAGAATCAGGACAACTCCAGGGATAAGCAGACTTTCCCTTTGAGTAAAGGTTTACCAGTTCAACTTGACCGGAAGATACGCTAGTCCGATTTTCAGAGAGCGGAACAGAGCCTGAACTATAGCCATTCATTAGCTTGGTAGTAAATGTTAACAGGAGTAATCCTATAAATGAAACTAATACATATGGAAAGTTTAGTGTTTTCATATTTCTTCCTTTATTTACATCAAACTATAAAAATTAGTTTGTAAGTGCAACCGTCATAATCACAATTGGTATTGCATCAATCATGAACTTGATAAACTATAGGTTTTGCACTTGCTTGAGGTACTGTAAATTACTCATTATTCGACATGGTTCAAATACCACAGCAATTTGATATTCGACTTCTTAATGTCATATAGATATTGCTGTGTGTAGAGATTGGAATTCACTTCTCTTTTCTAAATCTCATCCCAACCTTCCTAAGCTCTGCCCTCAGCTTTGGAATTGAACTTGGACCCATTCCGTGTAATGCAAGGATCTGACTTTCAGTGAAACGGGAGAGTTGCTTCAAAGTTGATATACCATTGTTCTCTAATGCACGCCTTGCCGGCGCACCAAGAACTGACATGAACTCTGCTTTCGGTTTTTTTTCCTTCTCACAATAAGGGCAAACAGGGCAGTCACTGCTTTTGTAAAATGTATGTCCGTTCCTGCATGTCCTCATTGACTTCTCTTTAGCTTTGTTCAGATTCTGCTTTACTCTGAACTTTACTATGCGTGTAATGAGTCCCAATGGTATCGGCTTGTCAAACCGAAGATGAATTGTGCCCTTTCCGCCATCGTAGTTGATGAGTTCTTTCATGAACTCCTTCATTACGCCTGACCCGGGATAGAATCCAATATGATTCTTGAACGCCGCAAAGTGAACGAGATTTCCGTTCAATACGAAAGTAGGAATTGCATACTTGATGGCTTCCTCGGCTTCGGGCGCGACACGCTTAATTGCTTTCCGGATCTGATTCAGCTTGGTTTGAATCTCTTTTGGAAAATCATTGATATACTCATCAATGCTGCTCTTCGAAGCATTCATTCCTCTTCTCATCCGGTTTATGATTTAATTTGATGTGATGCATTGATCACTTCAGATTATCCCGCCCCCCAAAGCCAGTCGTATCATGCCGAAAATGACGGCAACTATGCAAAGTATTGTTCCGCCTTTTGACTTTGAAATTACGCTGAAGATCAATCCCACAATTGCAAAAGGAATGTTGATCCAGTTCAGCCAACCAAGCAGCGGAATGAATGCCAGCAGCATTCCAATCGCTGCAAGAATTCCGAGGATAAGTCCTATTATTTTCATTGTATTGTTCTTTAAGTTAATGTGTTTTCACTCACAGGAAACTACGCTCATCTGCTTTGACGAAAATAAGAACGAATTTGTTTCCCTGTTTCATGATTTCTTATAAGAGAAATATCTTCCTGTACTGTTCCTCAATAGTCAGAACTTCACTATCACTCAACGCGGCAAATTCATTTTCCTTTGCTCTCTTTGATAACTTTCCATTATTCTGTTCAAGAAACCGGATCAAAACTGCGATAACTTTATCGGGCATTTCAAAATCATCTTCAATATATTTTTTGAATTCATCGAACCTGATCAGATAGGATATTTCATCCGGTATGATATTTTGGACGGTATCATTAACGCAATCATAGAGTAACTCGGCTTGCTTTGTAGCATCAAAAAATCTGTAGTAGTCAATGGTATCATTCAGAACTTCAACATTGTGATCTTTCGTTTCCTTCCATTCAATGAAATCAAGTAACGGCTGTGAATGAGATGCCAATACTTCTTTGTAACCGGCTATGTGGTTTAACATGGAATACGAGATCGGGAAGATGATTCCCTGTTGTGAAAATTTTTTACCGGCCAGAATGTGATGAATAAGATACCGGTGAATGCGGCCGTTTCCATCCTCGAAGGGATGTATGAAAACAAAACCAAACGCAATGATCGCGGCTGAAAGTACAGCATCCATTTTGCTTTTCAAAAGCAGATCACCGGTTTGGAGCATTCCCTCAATTAAAGATTCCACATCTTGCCACTTTGCAGAAATATGTTCCGGAAGCGGCTCTCCTGTCAGTCTGTCATGCTCTCCTACGAACCCTCCCTTTCTTCGGAAACCCATTTCCATAAACCGGGGATTCTCAATAACAACTTGCTGTAACCTTTGCAATTCCTCTATTGTCAGTTCCTTGGTACCGGCCTGACCTATTGCCTGACCCCATCTGACCGCTCTTTTACTTTTTGGATTTTCACCTTCAATGTTAAATGATGCCCTGGAATCCTTGAGCAACAAAAAAGCCGAAGCCCGAAGCAACAAATCTTTGTGAATGTTCTTAAGATATTTGGTTTCTGTTCTTGATATATTGTCAGTAGTGTATTTTTCAAGTTTAGGGGTTCTGTTTATCAAAGGACAGAACATTCTTGTACCCGGCAAGTTATTGATGACAAGATGACGTGCGGATTTTGTTCCATCTATTGCAAACTGCAGTTTATCATTCAACAACGGAACATAACCTTTCTTAGAGAGATCGCCTTTCTCTTCCAAAATCGTTCCTGTTATCCACTCAATCAGAAACCATATCCTGCGGGAATACTGACCTGTTGGCTGAAAGTTTACCAACCCTGTCAATTGAATCACTGAGTAATGCTTTGCAAGTAGACTAAACAGCAAGAGATTTACTCCTTCATATTTTAGGGCAAACACAAGGTGATTATACAATGCCTCAATTTCCTTAAGATCAGAATTATCTTCCGGCAAGTATTTCTTGGGGAATACTTTCCATTCTGAGTTCTGATATTTTTTATTCCGCTTGCAGACAATTGCAATTGGAGATGGCATAGGCATTTTTAGGTCCAGGCCGTTAATAATTGCAGCATAACCTACCACAAAACCCTCTTCAGGTAAAATTCTTTTGTGAAAAACAAGAGTTGTTAATGAAAAATGAGCGCTATTCATTTAATTGAATGAATTATAAGTGCAATATAGGTTTAATGTGAAAGGATTTCAAGAAATTTGGATGCTCTTGGCTTTAGTTGCGTACTTTGCTATGTCTTTGTGGCCTTCCTCTCCGCAATCTGGCATTTCGAATTGTATTCCGAAATTCCTGATAGACAAATTGTTGATAGATATTCAGTGCATTGTTCATCAAAAAAAGCTGAGCATAAGATGAAAACTTAAGTGCTGAAGAGTAACAGGGAATCGCAATATCCGGCTTGTATTTGCATTAAAATCAGATCGAGTAAACCGGACAATTCAGACTCTCAAGATGAAAATCGCAAAAAACTTTCTTTGACTGCCCGCTTGAGTTACAATATTTTTGTGCAACTATTCTGATAGTAACCAGGGAATCGGGTGATTGCAAACATCCTTCCTCAAAGGCATGCCGGTATGCCAGGTTATTATCTGACTTTAAATCACAAAAAAACCCAAACGGGAGGAATCAAATGAAAACCAATTCAAACAAGATCACAATGGCATTGCTTGCCTGCGCATTAATTTGCTTTGTCATGATAATTTCTCAGCCTCTTCATGCGCAATACAGTAACCTACCGGGAACAAATAAGAAGAAACCGGTTTCAGGACAAAGAATATTCGGAAAAACAGAAAACACAAATGTCGCCAACAATCCGAGCATCGAATACTCGCAAAGTGAACTTGAAATCATCAATCGGATGAATGAGATCAAGAAGAGCGAATCGGGCTCAGGAGATGAACTGGTCCGCCTTCAAAAAAAGCTTGAAGCAAGCAACGGAGCAACAGTTACAAAGGAATCAGAATCATCATTCTGTAAAATGGATTTGCCTAAAGGCAGAATGATTCTCTCTTCAACTGATATTTACACAGGTAACTATATTGGCGGAACGGAAATACAAACTGAACAAAGAGGAACAACAGCCGGAAGAATCTGGACTGCAATCGGAGTGACTGACGGAGATACCGGAGCTTTAGCTTCTCCTGATACTCTCATACTGTTTTACTCTGATAATGGCGGCGAATCTTATACACAATATGTCAGAACAGTTTTCAGCGCTGCAAACAAGATCAATTTTGATGATCTTGATATGGAGATCGTCGAACCTATTTCCGGCGAAAAGTATATCTATATGGTATTTGGTTATACTACGCTTGGTTACTCCGGCCAAAATCTTGTCGGCTATACTATCGTTCGAACTCCGACACTTGCCGTCTTCGGCTCAACAATGTATTTCCCCGGATACACTTCAACAAACAGATACTACAAACCGAAGATCTCGACTGACAATGCAATATATTCAGGTGTTCCTTATGTATTCATCTCACTGCTGCAGGATTCAACTGATGGCGTTAATACATATTCAACTTCAAAACATTGCTGGATCCTCAGTCCGTATAACATGAATCCAGCCCTGACTTATTTGCCCCTTCCTTTCCTTGGACATTTTCAGGCGTCAGGTATGTACGGTATGTGCTTTGATTTGGCTTTCTTTAACAACGGTTCCGATTCATTGATATTTGTTCTTAGTGAAGTACCGGGATTTCTTGAAAGTATGTATATCTTCACGGGTAACAGTCTCACACCGGGTTATCCCTATTACAAAGAAACAATTACTCCAACTGGAAACCAGCTGCGTCATGCAAGAATAGCCGCCAACGGCGGGACAAATCAGAAAAAGATCGCAATAATATATTCCGAAAATTACAACAACTCCGGAGACTGGGATCAGTATGTATTGAGAACATCGGACAGAACCGGTTGGTCAATTGACAATTTTGAATTTTCAAGCGTTTATAGTTCCGGATACGGTCAAATCATTGGCAGAAGAAATGCGGACGGAAGTTTTGCAATGGCATTCAAGAACACTCTCGGATCACTGGACAACACAACCTATGCAATGTATAATAATGATTTCAATGTTCCTGTTTATGTTCATCGCGCAAATCCAGAATATGGAAATTCATTCGCCAGTTCGAAACCGGCATTCAAGTTTGTAAATGGAGACAGCAGCCTTTACAACTGGAACTATTACTACACGGCAAGATCATCTTCGAGGAGTTCAGACATCGGACTTTATCTAAGATATGCGATAGAAGGATTCTATGATGATGTAAATGATGTACACAACATTCTTGATGTTGTTTATGTATATCTTGCAGATCCGAATCCGCCTCACAATTATGTTGACACATCAGTGATGTATCTTGAAAACAATCTTCTTTTGAATGAAGCGGCATTCTACAATGCGCCTGCGGGAAGTTATTACGTTGTTATCAAACACAGAAATGCTCTGCAAACATGGAGTGCTTCACCTGTTAGCATAGATGATAATCCCGGCTTCTATGATTTTACTGCGGCTTCATCAAATGCATTCGGAGACAATACGACTCTAAAAGGAGCCAGATGGTGCTTATACAGCGGTGATGTGAATCAGGACGAAACAATCGATGGTACTGACCTGCAGGAGATAGATAATGATGCATACTACTTTGTCTTTGGTCAGTTGCTGAATACGGATCTTAACGGTGATGACTTCGTTGACGGCGGGGATTTCCTCCTTGCCGATAATAATGCGGCAAACTTCATCAGTGTAGTCAGGCCGTAAGCAGTAAAACTGATCGAAACTCATGGGTTCCATTCGCTGAGAAGTAATGGAACCTTTTCAATACTTGAGCACTGCAAGGTCATATTAGCGATTCGGATTGGTGAGTCTGACTTCAGTTGTATTTCAGCCAATGGAACTACTTTCATTGTGGCTTTCGGCTATGTGCCTAAAGCCACTTTCTTCACGGGCACAAAAAAAGCACTTGACTTTAGCAATTCATAAAAATACAATTACTGCGAGGAACAAATATGATATGACATTTTTCTCTTCCCCCCGGACACATGCTTCAATATTTAGCTGTTTCAAAAACAGTTGAAGCATACCAAATCCTTCTGTAAGAGAAAATTGATCTCGCATGAAAATACTGCAAGAACAACAATCTTCAGAATTTCAAAGTAGTCAAGCGGTCGTAAAATCATAAACCGGTAACGTTAGGCAACGGCACAAGTTTCCAATCTGAACAATGCAACCACAATTCAGATTAGGATGAAACAAACATCTTGCGAAACTTTTCATAAATCAAAAAGAAAGGAGTATGAAATTATGATACTCATTTTCAGAAACCGGTTTGCCGTTGTCTGTATTTTCTTAACCTTATTGTCCGGTACAGCTTCTGCACAAAATCTTACTACTTATATCAATTCAGTTATTCCTCCTTCGGGATTAAATCTCACTCTCAACTCTGTAACTCTGTTTAACACTGTCACGGCTGGGAATCTCAATGCAATGCGGGACAGTGTATTCTACAACTGGGTGTATCCCAACGGAATAGTTTCAGGAGAAGACGCAACTGTTAGCAATGTGTACAAAATGGGTGAACAAACAGGACTTGATACGGCAATCATTAATGCGCACTATGCATTTCTTTCTGCAGGTGCAAAGTCACTTCAGGTTGGTGATAAGTTGTACCGGTGTTCTTATACTTTATTGGATAGTACTTATGGAACTTTCAACTTTACAACTCTTGGTTACGAAGATGCTTCAGGAGACACAAAGTTTGAACCCTTCATTTCCATGTGTCCGCTTCATTTCAGTGATTACATCAAAGTAACAAAACCCGGCGGGGCACACGATGTGGAGTTTGAAGTCAAGAATGGTTATGGTTCAGTATGTGCTTCCGGCTGGGGTGACTGCGTTGTAACCTGCAGCGGCAATACGGTTGTTGACTGCTTCGGGCTTGTCGGCGGCGATGCATGCTTTCTTTGGGAATATGAAATCACAAAAGACTGCGCAACAGTTGGCAATTGCTGCAGATGCATTTTCAGATTTGGATTTGCTAACGGTTTTAGTTCTGTGGGCGTAGGTGTTGACGGCGTTTCTATTGAGCTAAGCGGAAGCTTTGGATGGAAAGGATCAACAGAATCAGTAGTAAAAAGATGTTGCCCGTCAGGTGCGGTTGTTGCAATGAATTTTGCACCGCAGACTTCGGGCACGACCGCAACTTTGTATTCGGTATCTACTGTTTCAGAATCAGTCGGTTGGGCTTCCGGCTCATCCGCAACTGTTCTTAGAACAATTAATGGAGGAGCTACATGGACTAACGCATCAGGTACAGGACTTACAGGAGATATATTCAACATTTATGGAGTTGATATGAATACAGCCTTTTGTACCTCAACTCCTTCCACAGTAACATTTATCTATAAGACAATAAACGGGGGTGTAACATGGGCTCCTGTATATAACCAATCAAGCGGTTTTATAAATACGATTCAGATGATCTCACCCACATTGGGATTTGCACTTGGTGATCCGGTTGGTGGTAAGTGGACGGTGTTGAAAACTCTTAATTCAGGAAACACCTGGCAGAGAATTCCCACTGAACCGATACAGGTAGGAACTCAAAACAGTTGGAACAATTCATTCAAGATAATAGGAAACCACATGTGGTTCGGAACAAATACACTACAGGTCTATCACTCAATGGATCTTGGAATCACGTGGAATAGCGCACCAACCCCGGGACTTGTAAACTCATACGCTGTTCACTTCAACAATATGGCAATGGGTTTGGCAGGAGGTAACGGTATGGCTTATACTTCTAACGGCGGTATGAATTACAATAATACAGCCATGCCGCCTTCATTGAGTGACGTTTTCGGAATTGCCGGCTCGGGTCCCGAATGGTGGTCAGTGGGCAACAGTCAAACTGTATTCATGTCAGCAAGCAACGGAGCCAGATGGCAATCAGTCTACACTCATACTCTTGACGGAAGTTCCGGAATTTATCTTGGCGCTATAGATCTTGATGAAACAGGTTCATACGGATGGATAGTTGGAAGCGGAGGAGTGATTATCAGAGCCGGCTCAATGTCACAGGAAGCTTCTGTTAACTTGTCTGCTTTCATCGAAGGATTCTTCAATCCAATGTCAAATACACAGATAGGTGATACAATAACTGCATATCTGAGAAATACAACATCTCCTTATGCAAAGGTTGATTCTGCAATGTCTTATCTGAGCTCAACCGGCATTGCGGATCTGAATTTTTCTCATGCATCAACAGGAAGTTACTATCTTGTATTAAAACACAGGAACAGCATAGAAACATGGAGCGCTGCAGGAATTGCAGTCACTGTGGGAAGTATTGTAAATTATAGCTTCACAAATTCATCAGCACAGGCATACGGAAATAATCTAATCCTGAAGGGAACTAAATGGTGCATTTACGGAGGTGACGTGAATCAGGACGAATCAATTGACGCTTCTGATTTGAGTCTGATAGACAATGACGCATACTATTTCGCAACAGGTTATCTCGCTACTGATGTGACAGGTGATAACTCTGTTGACGGATCGGATTACGCGCTGGCAGATAACAATGCGACGAATTTCATTTCTGTCATTCGCCCGTAACAGTATTGCAGGAATCAGAATTTAAGAATTACGAATATGTGCTCCATCTTCTCATACATTATTCGTAATTCTTAATTCGTAATTCCTAATTAATTCTCCGGCTTGTCATAATTGAACATCCACGAGATTCCAAACTTGTCCTTAAGGATTCCGAATCTTGCGCCCCAAAAAGTATCCTGAAGCGACATTGAAATATCAGCTCCCTCTGAAAGATTATTGAAAACTCTTTCCTGTTCTTCAGCTGTATCAAAATCCATGCTAAGACTCACTCTGTTGCCTTTCCCTGAATCCGGCGCTTTCATTTCATCCGCTGCCATGAATAAAAATCCTTCGGCTCCAAATTCAGAGTGCATCACTTTGTTCTTGTTTTCTTCTGATGAAAAATCAGGCACTTCTGAATATCTGTTCAACGATTTTATCTCACCTCCAATAGCTTTCTTATAGAAGTTCAAAGCCTCTTCGCAATTACCGGTGAATGCTATGTAAGGAACTAGTTTTTTCATACGGTTTATATTTATTTGTTGAATTCTTCCTCTGAGATGTCTTCGGCATTGAACTCGTTCAACCTGTTGTTTGAATATGTTTTGAGAATCAGTTCATAGCTTGGTATTTGAACGCCCTCGTAATTCTCAACTGGATTGAAATCAAGTAAATCATTTCCGATCTGATAGACATTGTTCTCAAGAAATTTGGCAATGCAACCTTCCTGCTGTTTCGATTCCGCCCAATTGTTTCCGAATGCAATCTTTACGTAATAAACACCGGCAGGAATGTTTCTTATTAAGTATGTATCGTCCTTGCTTATATAAACATACCTTATGCATTCATCAGTAGATTGACTAATAAGCTTAAGTACTACATCTGCATCTCCTCCTACATTCACTTTCAGAAAATTATCTAACTTGCTGTCTGACAATTGGCGAAATTGACAGCATGCGGGTGTTTGACCGCTCTGCATTGATACAGGGCTGAATTCAGAATCATCCTGTGAATAGCAATTTGAATAGCTGCTCAAGATGCCAATTACAAAAAGAAAAGCTGTTGTAAATTTGCTCATGCTTAGGTTGATTATTAATATCAGATTCTAAACTTCATAGCAAGCCCGACCGATGGCTTTGTTGTAGTCTTTGGAGTAAATATGCTTGCAATATTTCCTGTGCCGATATCAAAAACAACCGGACCTGCATCAATTCCAAGTCCCAGGGTTGCCAGAAAATCAACTTCACCTCCGAACACAAATCCTGCACGTGGAGATACCACTTTGCCAATATTGTACTCAAATCCAATACCAACTATCGGCTTCGTTGATCCGCCTAAGTTCTCACTGAAACCCTGAACATAGTCCAGTGAAATGCTTGCAAGGTCGTAATTATCTTTTGTGCCGTGAGCGCCCTTGAGAATTCTCAATACTCCGCCGAGGCGGACCTGAGTAGGAAGACTTGTTGTGAAGGATGAAACAGGTGTCTTTGTTTCTTTGAGATAATCCTTCAGCGAATCCCTCTGCGCAGGATCAGTAATGTCAGTTATTGCAAAGTTCCCGTCATAAAAATAATTGGCGGTATTCTTTGTCCATTTGATATATCCAATGTCCGTTATGCTTAATCCAAGATCAAGATACAGATTCTTCGAAAGAGTGCTGATACCCATGCTTGCGCCTGCATCAACGCCGATTCCGAAACCGGAGTTCTGTGTTGACATTTTGAAATCAATATCTTCGGTAAGTCCGGAATAAAGAAGCGTTATATTACCGGTACCGAATATCTGCGCCTGATTGTTTGTGCTGATCGTAAGATTATTGTTCTGCGTTTCGAGGAAGTAGATGCCAAACTGCGGCTTCACTGCAACCCCGAAAGTAAGCTGATCAAAGAAGCTGTTTTTCTTTGCTTTGATCTGATTTGCATAGGACAGATTGAGTTCTCTTACCCAAAACCCGTCAACCTTTGTTCCAAGCGCAGAATAAGTTCTGTCAATCAGATTTCCATACAACGCAAGATCAAATACATCGGAAGCAATCACAAAATTACCCCTGAATGTTTCATCAATTGACAAGCCAAATGAACCCGTTGTTCCTGAATTTAACACCGCACCCAAAATTCTGAAGGAAGCAAGTCCGTAAGAAGGTTCGTTGCCCGCCTCTGTTAATATCTTCTGCTTATCCGCATCAGTAAGAATCTGATTTTCCGCGGCAAGGTAGCTGTTGTAGAAATCAACGGAGAGATATTCGCTCTTGGTCTGAAAGCCGGCATTGAGTACAAGACTGAAGATGAATTTCGCATTTGTGCCGGGTCTTTGCTTTATAATGTTTGCCGGATTAAGTCCGAGAGCATCTATATCAGTAGAACTTGCCGCAGAGGTATATCCCATTGAAATGCTTCTGGTAATGGAAGGTACCTGTGCATCAGAAACAGATGCCAAAAGAATTGTGAGCAGAAAAACAATGATTGTCTTTTTCATTATTTGACGAGTCCTTTAATTTATTAACTTCGTATTAGATTGCAAGCTAAACAACGCTGACAGAATTTTAAATGCAATAGTTGAATTGCATACGTTACGATATTTCACAAAATCAAATCACATTGTTGATCTTTGACATTTAAGGATCAATCCTGTATTTCAAATTTCCGAAGATGAGGGCATGTGTAACATCAGAACTTCTGACTTTAACAGTTGTGCGAGGAGGAACTATCTGCTCCGGATCGGTATAAAGTTTATACTCAAAAATTATCTTCCCCATTCTCTTCAGC
This sequence comes from uncultured Ignavibacteria bacterium, assembly GCA_937924675.1. Taxonomy (GTDB): domain Bacteria; phylum Bacteroidota; class Ignavibacteria; order Tepidaquicellales; family Tepidaquicellaceae; genus JADJAH01. The sequence goes on from CALEVL010000253.1 coordinate 14,466, forward strand.
TTCTGTATCTGGACACTGTCAATTTCTGTGGTGAAAATTGTTTCTCTTGGATTAACTGTGTATCCTTCCATGCCGACACTTGCAGCTCCAATTGTTACTGAAGAATCGGAAGTGTTTCCCACAAGAAACGTAAGCGGCAGCAATGCATTGTAAGAAGAATCATACAAAATTGCTTTGATGACTCCTTTAAGTGGAAGACCGTTGATCCCGCGAAGGTTCAGCTTCATCCTGCTTATCTTATCCATTTCGTCTCTCAGGTCAGCATCATCTATGCCAACATCCGAAGTATCCGCAAACAAAATTGGCTTTGTGATGCTCACATCAAGTGGTACTTGAATTTCAAATCTTATTGTAAGACTGTCTGTATATCCGAGATGACCTTCTTCATAAGAGAGATTAATATAGTCAGTTCTCTCGAGTACAATCTTCTTCGGAATATTGTTTATGAATTCAAGAATATTGCTGTTGTCCTGATTTATCGGGAAAGCAAGCGAGTCATGTGACTGCGGTAGTTTCAGTGAAAACACAGTATCAATCGGGTCACCGGGGTTTCCGTATTTCAGATACTTGAGTCTCACTCTACTCCCATTCTTATTCTCACCTACAAGTGAAACATCAGAAAAGTCAACCTGGTAATTTGAAGAATATCTTCTAAGCACAAGAAAATTTGTGTTGGGAGTTATGGATGCAAAATTCACTGAACCTTCAGGAACGTCAGAACCAAACGGATCGAGAACTTCATCATAATTTCTGTCTGTTCCAAGCGGTCTCATTCTGCCGACAAGTGATCGGATAGAATATTCCGATAGTTCATAGGTGAAATCAACAAGCACGGGTTCAGCAGATTCAAAACTCATTTTCAGTTTCAGATTATTGTCCGGATTATCATTCTTCAGGAAATATCCGGACAGATCCAAAGCCACCGGAATTTGCTGGCCGGCTGCAACCTGTTCGGAAAATCTGACTGTGTCTCCGCTATCATTATGAAAGAGATTTTTTACAACTGCTCTGACATTGTAGTTGCCGGAAGTATTGTTGTTGAATGTAAACTTCAGAATGCCGTTCAGAAAATCTGCTCTTTGAACATATGTTGAATCATCGAAAACGAGAGTCGTATCAAGCGTAAAGACACTTGGAGCCTCAACTTTCGTAACGGATATGCCGTCAAACTTAATGTCATCTCCAAATTCTCTCTTGTAGCTTGAACTTCCGTAAATGAAAACGGTATTGCCGCCCAGAGTATCAATGCCAATGTTACTGCTTCGTTCAATAATATCAAAGATGTCGTATTGATCATTGGATATCGGAAGGTTCATGCCTAAATCCCATGAAGGGAGATTCGGTTCATTTATCTGGCATCCATGAATTTGGATGAAGAACAACAGAAGAAAAGAAGAAGCGGCTATAGCCGAAACCTTTTTTGAATATGAAAAGGAACTCAAATTGAATTGTTCAGAATTATTTCTTGAAAACGTTTAATGCAAATTAATCAAATTGAATCAAAGAATACAGTTTGCGCTGGTTCATAATTGTGCTATTCTTATGTTTCAAGATTCTTTGTGAAGGGTCGGTTTGGTGTAAATTCGCAAGTAACCGATGCTGTGCGGAATTCGCTAATCTTAAATTTTTAGTCGCAAGTAAAGCAAAGAAAAAGTCACTTAATTTCTGAATTTATCAACTCTTCCATTTGATTGAACAACCCATAGAAGGAACCTGCTGAAAATCAATTTCCCTGCCATCAATTATGAGAGTGATGGCTCTTTCGAGATCTTTGGAAGTTACGGCAGATTCATCTTTCCAGTTATCGTCAAGTCTGCCGCGGTATCTCAGTTTTCTTTCCTTATCATAAACATATATATCAGGAGTGCAGACTGCCTCATAAGCTTTTGCAACGGCCTGAGATTCATCATACAGATACGGAAATTTTATTCCGCGTTCAATTGCAAAGAGTTTCATATTGTCAAACGAGTCTTCCGGATATGTCTCTGCATCATTCGGATTTATTCCTATAAACTGCACTCCTTCCTCATAGAACTTTTCATACAACTCATTCAATCTTGAAACAACTGCTTTTACATAAGGGCAATGATTGCATTTGAAAATAATGACCAGCACATTTTTGTCATCAAAATCTGAGGGCGAGTAGTATTTTCCATCCGTTGCCGGAAGATTAAAATCTATGATCTTACTTCTTAAATTATCTGCAGAACTTTGGACTGCCATAATTCAGAAACTCTCCTCATCTTCATCTTCATCCATTTCAGGATGGTAATCTTCGTAAATGAAACTAATGTGGCTCTTGGATCCTTTTTCCACTGCCTCATTGAAAATTTCAGCAGTTATGAATCTGTACTTTTCCTTTTCAGGATAATCATGATGAAAGTGCACTATTATATTGTGCTCATCAAGCAGAACAATTATTTTTTTAAGTTCCTCACGGACCTGTTGCGGATCCAATTTGCTGCAATCAGCTATGACCGGTCTGCCTATCTTATCATAGATGTTGATGATCTTTGATTTTGAGTGTTCCTTCTTGAACTTCTCAACCTCCTGTATAAACTCATCATCGTCTTCTACATCAGAATTGCCGTGCATCTCATCTGTGAGACGAACCACAAGTTCATCCTCGTCTAAAGGCGGTTTTGCAACTACAGGATCTTCCTCAAGATCATCATCTTCCAATTCTTCACCCTCATTATCCAATGCCTCAAGATATTCATCAGCTATTTCAGAATCTGAAAGATCCTGTTTCTTGAGTGTATCTTTCTTTGTATCGTGAGCTTGGCCGGACTTACCGGGTTTCACGAATTGTTTCGACTTTTTGTTTTGTGCTTTCTTGCTTTGCATTTTTTGTGAATATCAGGCTGAATAAATTTCCATCCGCCTGAGTCAGAAAATTTTTGGGAATGTTCTTTCGTTCAAATTACAATAAATAGATTAATATGCAATAATCTTTTTTTGTAATTCTTGATAATTGACCTGGTTTGCAAGTCAAATCTCGTAAGATTATTTCCAAATAGACAATTCAAAAATATCTGATGTAAAGGTAAACAAACGGAACTACAAACAAGAGGCTGTCAAATCTATCAAGCACACCTCCATGCCCCGGGATAATATTTGATGAATCCTTCACATCACAGTATCTCTTTAACATCGATTCAAACAGATCTCCAGCTTGTGAGATCAAACCGATAAGTATTCCAAGTATTATTGAATCTGACAACGAAATATTTTGTGGAAAGAGGAAATGAAATGCCATAGAAACAACTGTAGTAAATATTAATCCGATCAAAGAACCTTCCACTGTCTTCTTTGGACTTACCGGCGATAGGGCTGTCTTTCCAAATAACCTTCCGCCAAAATATGCAAATGTATCACAGCTCCAGATCAGGATGAAAACATACAGAGCTATATTTATGACGGGATGGTTTGCCAGATGGTTAAGCATGGCCATTGGTAAACCGACATAGACCAGTCCCAGAAGATCTGTTGCAACATTCATCGGATCTCTGTTCTCACTTCTGAAAATCTCAGCAACTGCTGAGAAAACAAATGCAAGGAAAAGAACTCCAAGGAAATAATCCGGCTCAAAATAGTAGAACAAAAGAATCGATACTGCTGAAAAGAGCATCATTGGAATTCGCCTGGGTTTGTAGCTCCTTTGCATGAACATCCCATAAAATTCAAAGAGGGCGAGTGATGACAGCAGGATCGTAAAACCCAAAAAGACATTCCCTCCTGTAATAATGACCGCCAAAAGAATTGGAATCCCGACTACTCCTGCAATTATTCTTTTTGTGAGATTGCTCATTGAACGGGATTAAGATCAGTTGATTGCCTGATGCCGGAAAATCTTTTGATGATCTTAAGCAGTATCAGAAACAAAACAAGAGATGCAATTCCAGCAAGAGCAAATTCCAGCTTCTCGCTTCCTTGCAGTGATTCTGTGCCGAATGACTCTGTTCCGTATATGTAAACTGCAGCTGCGGAAATGAAGTTATTAAGAAAATGACATGCGATTGCTGTGTAAATACTTCCGCTATGATAAGTAACAAAAGTAAGATAGACCCCAAGAACTATCAGAGGTATGAGATTGAACGGGTGAAAATGAAAGAGCGCAAAAATGAGGCCGCTGAGAAAGATTGCTCTTGCAGCGGAGACGACTTTCTCAAAGTTGAAAAAGACAAGTCCCCGGAACAAAAACTCTTCACTGATCGCCGGAGTAACGGCTATCACAAACAGAACTATTATGAACTCAAATATTGATGATGCCTTAACGAGACTCAATGTTGTTTCTTCAAGTGAATCGAAAAGATCTTTCATTGATTTAATTACATCTCCGCCAGGGATTGAGAAGATCAGTTCGTTTTGAAAATAAACAAATGACTGCAGGAACGGTTGAACCAGGAGAATTCCAAGCAAAGAAAGCAGAAACACTCCCATGTTCGGAGTATTAAGGCGAAAAGCTTCCTTAGCCGAATCTCCCTTCAGCATGACAAGTATAACTGCCGGAACCATTATGAACATGAACTGGCCAAACGAAAGTATAAGTCTGATGAGATTTATGTTACTGCTCTCCGAGGTTATACTTTCTTCTCCCATAACCATATAGGCAATGCTTCCGCCTACAATCTGATACAGAAAAAAGACTACTGCAAGGGATAGGAATATGAAACCAATCGGCGTGAGTCCGGAAAGCGGCGCTTTCTTTCTTTCTTCCTGAAATTCCGTGTTGTTGAAATCCAATTTAATGAGAAGTTATACTTTTTGAATTAATATTGGCAAATTTGACTTGTGATTAAAGGCAATGATTATGAGAATTAAGAATTAGGAATTGAGAATTGAGAATTGAGAATTGAGAATTGAGAATTGAGAATTGGGAATTTTTTCTTTGTGTGCCAAAATAAAAACTGCTTGTCCAGCTTTTGCTTGTGAGGAGTCCATCGCGTCAGTTTTTGATTGAAATGCGAATATTTCCTTCTCGTGCTCGGCTCTGCGAATACATTTGACTTATATGGATACGAATTTTGATTCGGAGTCATGGAAAAGCTTTTCTGAATGAACTATATTGCTGAAAACCGAATCAAAGAGTGCATGCCTAACAAAATACTGGTAATCTTTGCTCATCCTCTGCTTGAGAGATCACGGATCAACCGCAGCATTATAAGAAAGTATCAGGGACATGCAAATGTTAAATTTCATGATCTGTATGAACTTTATCCTGACTTCAACATAGACATAGAATTTGAAAAGGAAAGTGTGAGTGACAACGATATCCTGATTCTGCATCATCCGTTTTACTGGTATAGTTGTCCTCCGTTACTCAAGCAATGGCTGGATATGGTTCTCGAAGTGGGTTGGGCTTACGGCCCGGACGGCAATGCGCTGGAGGGTAAAACCATGATGCAGGTCATTACCTCAGGCGGACCGAAGCTTGCATATTCTCATGAAGGCGGAAATAAATTTACGATCAGGGAATTCCTTCGACCGTTTGAGCAAACTGCCGCTCTCTGCAAAATGAAATATCTTCCGCCGTTTGTGATTCATGGAACACACAGAATAAGCAACATTGATTTGGCAGACCATGCAAACCAATTGGCAGGACTGATCGGATATCTCTCATTAAAAGATCTTAATGATGCTGATCTTTCCGATTACCAATATTTTAATGATTTCTTGATTGAAAGGAGACCGGTATGAGCAGTGATTTTCTTGTGCGGGCAATTGTATTCATCGGAGCCGCAATTGTATTCGTTCCAATTGCCAGGAAATTCGGATTGAGTTCTGTACTCGGATATCTGTTTGCAGGAATTGTAATAGGTCCTTATGTGCTCGGACTTGTAGGCGGAGAGGGCTCGGATATTATGCATGCGGCAGAGTTTGGAGTTGTGATGATGTTGTTCCTTATCGGACTCGAACTTGATCCCAATAAATTCTGGGAAATGCGGAAGGCAATTACAGGGATGGGTGCCTTGCAGATGATTGGCACAAGCATTTTGCTGTTCACCGTGTTTTCATTTGCCGGACTTAACTGGCAAACATCTCTTGCAATTGCTCTTGCATTTGCAATGTCATCAACAGCCATAGTCCTTCAGACTCTGAAAGAAAAACATTTGATTCATACCTCTGCGGGAGAATCATCATTCTCTGTACTGCTGTTTCAGGACATTGCCGTAATTCCGATTCTTGCTTTCCTTCCGCTGCTCGAAACGCAAGGAACAAAATCTTCTGACATTGCCGGTAATTCAATCATTGCCGGACAACCTGCTTTTGTTCAGATTATCATAATCATACTGGCAGTAATTCTGATCCTTCTCGCCGGGAGATATCTTGCAGTTCCGTTTCTGAGATTTATTTCCAGAACAGGACTGAGAGAATTGTTTACGGCATCTTCATTATTTATTGTGGTAGGTGTTGCTGCTTTGATGCAGCTTGTCGGACTTAGTTCAGCCCTTGGAACGTTTATTGCAGGCGTGGTATTGGCTAACAGCGAATTCAAGCATGAACTCGAAAGCGATATTGATCCTTTCAAGAGTCTCCTGCTTGGATTGTTCTTTGTAAGTGTTGGCGCAACGATCAATTTTGAACTCATTGCAAAAGAGCCGGTCTTCATAATTTCAATCTCATTGCTTGTGATATTGCTGAAGTTCTCAGTTCTCTTCGGCATCGGTAAGTTCTTCAAACTCAGCAATGACCAGAATTTTCTATTCTCATTCGGTCTCTGTCAGGTAGGGGAATTTGCTTTCGTACTTCTATCATTCTCAAATCAGATCAATATCATTGATCAGGAACTCAATTCAAAACTCATGGCGATCGTGGCAATCACCATGACCATTACTCCACTGCTCCTTCTTATTAACGAAAAATTCATTGATCCGATTTTTGGTACAAAAGAACTTGAGGAAGAGCAGCTCGCTGATGAAATTGAAATTAAGAGGAAAGTAATCATCGCCGGCTTCGGTCATTTCGGAAGTACGATAGGACGTCTTCTCCGCGCAAATAAGATTGAATCTACGATCCTTGATAATGACTCTGACAGAGTAGAACTGCTTAGAAAGATGGGCTTCAAGGTTTACTACGGAGATGCAACACGCCTTGATCTTCTTAAAGCGGCGGGAGCAGATGAAGCATATCTTCTAATTGCAGCTATCGATTCACCGGAAGTAAATCTTGAACTTATGAAGACCGTCAAAAGAAATTTCCCTGATCTGAAAATTATGGCAAGGGCAAGGAACCGTTACGATGCTTATGAATTGTTAGATCTTGGAGTAAGCCATATATACAGAGAGACATTGTACACAGCAGTAAATCTTGCCGTTGATGCACTTACACAATTGGGTTTCAGAAAATATACGGCAAGAAGACAGGGGCTGAAGTTCATCAAGTTTGATGAACTTGCATTGAGAAAACTTGCAGACAGCAGACATAATCTTAAGGAGTACATTCTTAACGTAAGGGAAGAGATAGAAATGCAGGAGCAAATACTCCAAAACGATCTTCAGCTTAATATGGATACATCAGAATCTACCTGGGATGGAACAAAGGTTGCCGAAGAACTTTCCAAGAGTTGATTTTACAACTGCCTTTTATCCTCGCAAGTGAATTTTCAAAGAGCGCATTTAAAATGCCAAGAAAGAATTGAGCAATTCTCTAATCTCCGCGCTTGAAGGTCTTGGAGCTTCTTCGGATATCATCTCTCCTCCGGGTCCTACAAATATGAATCTTGGAATTACTTCGATCATGTAATCTTTCATAAGTTGTGACTCTGAGCCGGCATGAAGCTGAATTCCTTTCAAGCCTTTCTCTGAAAGAAATTTCATCCATTGTTCCTTGTTGTCATCAATGCTTATGCTTATGAATTCAATGTTGCGGTTTTTGTATTCTTCTTCAAGCTGCTTAAGAAAAGAAACTTCATACTGGCAAGGTTTGCACCATGTTGCCCACACATCAATATAAACATACTTTCCTTTGAAGTCAGCCAATGAATGTTCCTTCCCTTCCGAGTCAGTGTAGGTGAAACCCGGAGCCGGATTGCCTTTGGACAATTTCTCACGTATCTCTTTAATATTTGCAAGCACTAGTTTTAGTGAATCTGATGATGAATTCCGGGCAAAATCTTCCGCAGCTCTTTTATACCATTCGGCGTCATTCTGTTTGTTATACTTCTTCAGAAATTCAAATAAAACCCGGTCGCGTGTTCCGGGATCCTTGAACAATTCCTTGTAAATAGAATATTTCCCGGCCAGCAATTCTTCCCGCGTGAGCTGCTTGTCCCGATTATCACTCTTTAGGAGATAGTCTGCATAAGATGAAATAAGTAACAGGTAGCTTTTGTCATTAATCACTTCCGGCTTATCCAAGGGAATATCATTCATAAAAGAAAAGTAATTCCCTTCAGGAATGAAAGACCCGGCTTCTGTGTCTTTCCCCATGTTCTGATTTACATAGACAATCTTGATGCGGTTAATATTCAGAAACAGCTTTCTTGCTTCTTCATCTCTGAATCCATCCGGCATGGACTTAGAGTTAGCAGGAAGGCTGTTGAGCAATGCATCAATATTTGATTTGTACTCTGTAAGATATGTGAAGAACTCCTTCGGTGACGAGTTGAGTTTCTTGGAGAATGCAAGATTGAATTCATTATCCAGCATTGCCTTTGTAGCTGTATACTTGTTAACCTCAGTACCCGTTCCGCTTACTGACAGACTCTTCATTGGATCCTTAGTATCAACCCAGATCTTCAGGTCATGGCCCTTATCGAGCATGAGAGTCAGTTCCTGAGTTTTGCGTGATACGATCATCTTCTGTGTCTTAACATCTGTTTCCATAGTGTCAGATGTGCTTTCTATTCCATATGCGAATGTATAGTACTCTAAGCTATCAGGCCTGAACACAAATTCAAACTCACCCTTTTCATTTAGCCGGATCGTATCCTTCTTTGTGCCCGCATCAGTCTGCTTTTTGAATTCTATAAAATCTCTTGTAGGATTGACGATCCTGCCTTTAACACGGGCTTCACCTTGTTCGAGCTTTTTTCCTGATTGGCAAGAAGACATTGTAAACAACAATGTGGATAAAGTAACAAGACAAAACAAATACTTAGTCACGGAAATGATCATTACTGTAATTCGTAGTTCGATAATTTGAGAATTCAAGTTGTTATTCTTTAATAGTTAAGTGACACAATGTCGGATGTTTCGTTATCATTAGCGGTAATTGGCAAGTTGCAAATCAACTCTTCCATGTTTAAAAGCGTGAGATAGATGTTGTATGATTTCTTATGAAAAGAAAGTTGCTTTATTCGCTTCAACACTTGCTGTTGGGTATTTTGTCGCCACTGAAATACTCTTGACGGCTGAACCAGACACAGCAGTTCTCTCGATCAGCTTTCTCCCGCTTTAAGAATTTGTCATACACTTTATACATTAGCTTTGGCAAAGTAGTTCATCACTTCCCGGTAATTTTCAGCTCATCAAGTATCTTGAAAACTATATCGAGTCTTGCTTTTATAAAGTCTTTGTTGTCATTGTCACCTGTCTGAATACAATTGGCAAAGTAATAGACATTGTCTTTTGCTTCCACATAGCCAACATACCATCCGATGTTAATGTTGTTTTCATTACCCCAACCGGTTTTAGCCCTAATGATATAACCGGAAGTATCTTTTGCTATCATGATCGATTTGACAATATCCATTGATCGCTGAGAGAACGGAAGTGTGTTGTCATGAAGTTTTTTCAGAAAATCGATCTGCTGTTCGGGTGTGATCCTCAGTCCGCCCTGAAGCCAGAACTTATCAATGCCTCCCGAAGTGTCAGCGTTTCCGTATCGAGCGGTATCAAGCCAGTGCTTCATGTGCTTACCACCCACGCGTCTTGCAAGCTCCTGATAATACCATACGGTGGAGTTTTTGAATGCGGTCTTAAGGTCATGGTCACTGTTCCAATTTGAGATTGAGCGATTTACACTGTCCCACGGGATCACATAGTTTTCGTCTCTTATTACTCCGGTCTCAAGTCCAATGAGTGAATTACATATCTTGAACGTGGAAGCAGGAGTGTAGTGTTTCTTCGCCTGATCCTGATTGTAATAGATGTACTTGTCATTCTTTTCGTCATATAGTACAAATGTTCCCGAAACATTGTACTGCTCATAATATTTTTTGAAATCATCACGTATCTCGAATGTTTGTTCTTTCTTGCAGCTTGTGAGAAAGATTGCAGTTAAAGCGAGTGCCAATTTCAAAAGTTTCATTCTTGTCATATTGTAATTGCAAACGGCTTTTTCATCTCGTACATGTCGGCAAAATAATGCTTTGAAAGAATTGATTAAAGTCTGCAGAAAAGAGAAAC
>CALEVL010000254.1 GCA_937924675.1 uncultured Ignavibacteria bacterium
CATCGCTTGTAATTTTGGCAATAAATGGAATTAAAGAAAGTCATCAATGAAAATTCGTCCAACACGAGAATATGATCAACTATTCTGAATCTTCAGTTCTCTATTTTCAAATTTCGTGTTCAGCTTTTTTGACAATCAGTATGCATTAAAAGTGCTACTTCATTTATCAATTGATTGGAGATATTGATAGCGGTAAGTTTACACAAGTAGATTCATCAAGCAAATTTTTAGAGCCATGAAAACCTTAAAGCTGTTTCTTCTATTTGCATTTGCCATAGCTTGTTTCAAGCCTGAACCAATCGCATCACAATCAAAGCAAGTTCCTATACCAGCTCCGGTCACCGGATTGGAAGTTTACCAATCTTCAACAACCGGAAATTTTGTGCCTTTGAATAAACACTACAAGAGTAATTACCCTGATATGAAAACGGCAAGAGGTGAAGTCGGATTCAGTCCAACCGGCGTATTCACAGTTTACGATCTGCAGTCAAACGGAGTGCCTCAACAGATTTGGCAAGACCCTGCAGTTCCGTCAAATGTGCATGCCGTATTTATGACATCGATGGTTCCCGGATTTGCCACGAGAGTAAGTGCATATCTTTTCAGCAATAACTACGGTGCAACCTGGAGTTACTTAGGGGATGTCCCATCAACGGGAAGAAGCGGATTTCCTGTAGTAACGGGATTGCAGAATGGATCTGCAGTTATAGCTAATCACAATAACACGAACGGCTCAACCACGCATACAAAGCTTTATTATGATTCGGGTCCGGGATTTGGTGTTTTCATAGAGCTTGACCCAGGAACTACTGCTGAGGGTGATCCGATTTGGCCGGCCGCTGTAGTGAACGGAGAAAACTCAATAGTATTTTCTGCAGCAATCAATGGCCAGGTTTATTCATATACAAATGTTGCAACCGGGCTCAATCCACCGGGCACTTTTTCCGGTTATGTAACCTATCCGGGCGATCAGGCAAATACTTCTGCTCTTGCATTAGCTCCAAACGGAACCATAGGCCATGCTTTCATTGGTTCTGACAATGAGGATATGAGTGATGCTTTCTACAGATTATCACACAATGGAGGATTGAGCTGGAGTGCCAAGCAGAAGATCTGGGATTGGAATATCGCAACTGATTCTCTTGGTGTTCTAAGAGGTATCAGTTTGGTATATGGAAATAATAATCAACCTTATGTTGCATTCAATACTTCAAAATTGACCGAGTCTGGATTCTTTCCGGAAGAACCAAGTCAGATCCGGGTTTGGTCTCCTGCAATAAACGGAGGAGTTGCTGTTACTGTAGCCGATTCCGGAAACGTTCCGTATTTCCCAAACAGGGGAGCAACGACTGATGCATTTCTTCCTGTTTGCAGACCATCAATAGGCAAGAGCTCTACAGGTAACGGCTTGGTTGTTGCATTTAGTGCAACAACAGAAAGAACGGGTACAGACTCAAGCAATTATTTTTCAGTATGGGTTGCAGTCAGCAATGACAATGGCAGCAACTGGTTTCCTCCGGATAAAATAACTCCAAGTACTCCACTCAGAGACTGGAGATTTGTAAGCGTTTCTCCAATCAGCAATGTTTCCGGCGGAACCTGGACAGTCCAGATGGTTTGTCAGTCTGACTCTTTAGCAGGAACACATGTCAACGGTTCACCGATTGGCGTAGGTGAATTTGTAGGAATAAGATATGTTCCGAACTTAAACCAGACTCCCGGAGCTCCGGCATTGGTTTCACCTCCCAATAATTCCGTAAATGTCTTCACATCTGCCTTGTTGGATTGGAGCGATGTGATCTCAGCAAACTCTTATGGTTTACAGGTTTCTGCAGATTCACTCTTCACTAATAATCTGATAAACACTACAGCATTAGCTCAATCTCAATTCAGAGTTGATACACTTGTGCTGCTGCACAACAGCAAATATTATTGGAGGGTCAATGCAACAAACACAAACGGAACCGGACCATGGTCTGCCGTATGGAACTTCAGAACCATAACCGCCATTCCACTTGCTCCTGTACTGACCCAGCCTCCGAACGGATCATTGAATGTTTCATTGACACCTTTTCTCAGGTGGAATTTTGTTTTGAATTCAGATTCATACAAGCTTCAGATATCCACTGACTCGGGATTCTCAAATGTCCGATTCGAAAGTTCAAACCTCTTAAGCACTAACCTGTTAGTTCCTGCAAATGTTCTTGGTAATGACACCACCTATTATTGGAGAGTAAGTGGGCAGAACACATTTGGACAAGGACCTTGGTCTGTTGTTTGGAGTTTCAGAACGATACCTGCTCCTTTGGGTCAGCCTGCACTTGTGTCACCGTTCAACGGAAGTAACGGGCTTGAGCTTACTCCAACGATGACCTGGACTGCGGTCACAGGAGCGAGCAATTACAGATTGCAGATTGAAACAGACACTTTGTTTCAAAGTCCGTTGGTTGACAACGGCCAGATTTCTTCAACAAGTTTTACCGTGCAATCAGGAATACTTAGCAGTGGAGTTACATATTTCTGGAGAGTATATGCATCGGTAGGTTCGAATACCGGACCATGGTCGGCAATCTGGAGATTCTCAACTATAATTAGTATTCCCGGAGCTCCTTCGCTAACATCTCCTCCGAACAACTCGGTGAATCTCGGACTTACACCTACTTTTCAATGGTCTGCAGTTAATCTTGCTCAATCATACAGAATACAGATTTCCGGTGACAGCACATTTGGCAATCCCATTGTGAACGTTGCTAATCTGACAGGCACTTCATACTCAACACCAACAGGATCTCTTAATTACGGATCAAGCTATTACTGGAGAGTGAATGCAAGCAACATTTCTGGAACCGGACTATGGTCATCACGTTGGATGTTTTCGACATTGAATGTACCTCCTGCTCCGTTGTTGACTTATCCGGCAAACGGACAGGATTCGATCGGACTGAATCCAACTCTTGATTGGAATGATGTGACTCAGGCAACTACCTACAGAGTTGTTATTGCTACGGATTCCATATTTGAAAATGTTATTCATGACATCAGCACGATAGCGTCATCTCAGTATATTGTGCCAAATCCAATACTGACATATTATACAAGATATTACTGGAAAGTTTCTGGACTGAATATGGCCGGGCAGGGTGAATTCTCAGGAACCCGTAATTTCAGAACAATGCAGATAGCTCCGCCCGGAACTGTTACTCTTTTTTCACCCTTTAACTTTTCGAGCGGCATCAGTCTGACTCCGGTAATGACATGGAACTCCGCAGTGAATGCTGAAGGATACCAATTATTGATTTCGAGAGATCTGAACTTTAATAATATTGTTCATGAGAATGATAGTCTGACGCAACTTCATTATAATGTTCCGCCAAATATTCTGAGCGTAAATTCACTTTATTTTTGGAGAGTGAGGGCATTCAATGCCGCCGGGTATGGTACCTGGTCAAGCACATACAATTTCAGGACGGCACTGTTGGGCATAAATCAGATAAGTAATGATATTCCCGATAGTTATGATCTTCATTCGAATTATCCAAATCCGTTTAATCCCACAACCAAAATCAGATTTGATCTGCCAAAGCAATCGTCAGTTAAGATATTATTGTTTGATATTACGGGTAAAGAATTGGGTAAGGTTCTGGATTTGGAGCTTGAAGCAGGTGTTTATGAAACTGTCATAAACTCTGCTGATCTTTCAAGCGGAGTTTACTTCTATACAATGATAACGAATGAATTTCAGAAGACCATGCGAATGATTGTAATGAAATGAACTCTATTGATCCGGAAAGCATTTGTGATCTACGCTTTCCGGGTTCTTCATAAAAACTAAGAATGAGAATTGAACAGTTTAATACTAACTTCATCATTGATTTCGATGATCCTGCTCTTGATGTACATTAATGCACTTTCCTCAACATCAGAAGACTCAACAAAAATATCAACGCATGAGAGCTGGCAATTCGAGATCTCAAAATCTGATGAAGAATGGAAAAGTATGCTGACTCCCTTT
>CALEVL010000255.1 GCA_937924675.1 uncultured Ignavibacteria bacterium
CTGATGACGGTGTTAGTGATATGGTAGTTGATAATCAGAGGAATATTTACGTTGCGGGTTATACAGCCAATTCAATAGGTGGCAATAAGAATTTTCTCACAATAAAATACAGTCCGTCAGGAAGTGTTCTATGGACAAGAAAGTATCAGGCTCTCAGCAACTATTCCGACAAAGCCAATGCATTGTGCTTAGATGCGAACGGTAATGTGTATGTAGCCGGATACAGCATGGGCGTAGGAACAGCAGAAGACTATCAATTAGTAAAGTATGATAACAACGGCAACCTGCAATGGGTGAGGAGATATAATTCTCCGCATAACAATGTGGATATCCCAAATGATATGGATGTGGATATTGCCGGTAATGTGTATGTTACAGGACAGAGTTATTTGAATAATAGCTCTATAGTTAGTTACTTCACAATAAAGTACAATTCCGCCGGAACGGAATTATGGACGAGAAGATCCGGGTTGGATGCTCGTAATGATGTTGCAACATCCATAAGTGTTGACAAATCCCAGAATGCTTATGTTACGGGAATATCCAGTGGGGTATCGATCGCCGGGTTAACTTACAAGTATGATGTTAATGGAAATGAAGTTTGGGCTGCATCATACTATAATCAGCAAGATATTCCGATAGTAAGAGTTGTTGATGAAGATGATGTAGCGGATGAATCTAACATAGTTGTATCAAGTTCAAACAACGAATTCTATTATACCACGGGATATGATTACCTGACTATAAAATATAACGGCATCAGCGGCGATACGCTTTGGAAAAGGAGATTTAATCATGTGAATTCGTTTGACAATGTTCATGCAATGACAGTTGATTCTGACGGTAATGTTTATGTAACCGGAAAAAGTTATGACAACACAACAAGATTTGATATAGCCACACTCAAATACGACGGAATCTCGGGAAATACTTTGTGGTATCAGAGATATAACGCAGGTGGCGATGATCTTCCAAACGATATAGCCATAGGACTTGATGGCGCTGTTTATTTGGCTGGTCAGAACTCCTATGGCAGCATTCAAGTGCTTAAATACTTTCAGAGCAATCCACTTCCAACAGTAACCGTTTCACCGGACGTCTCAATATGTTCCGGAAGTTCTACAACATTGACAGCGGGTGGTGCAAATACTTATGAATGGTCTCCGTCAACAGGATTAAATACTACAACTGGAGCAAGTGTTATTGCCAGTCCCGCTTCGACAACAACTTATACAGTAACAGGAACGGATGCGAATGGATACACCAATACGGCAACAGTTACAGTCACAGTCAATCCTTTACCAACGGTAACCGTTTCACCTAACGTCTCTATATGCTCCGGAAGTTCTGCAACGTTAACGGGCAGCGGTGCAAGTACGTATGAATGGTCGCCATCAACAGGATTAAATACTACATCAGGAGCAAGCGTTATTGCCAATCCATCTTCGACAACATCTTATACAGTAACAGGAACAGGTGCAAATGGCTGCATCAACTCAGCAGAAGTTACAGTCACAGTCAATCCCTTGCCAACAGTAACAGCTTCACCAAATGTTTCGATTTGTTCAGGAAGCTCTGCAACTTTGACTGGTAGTGGTGCAAGTTCATATGAATGGTCACCATCGGCGGGATTGAATACTACAACAGGAGCAAACGTTATTGCCAATCCTTCTTCGACAACGACTTATACAGTAACGGGTACGGATGCAAATGGCTGCACAAATTCAGCTACAGTTACAGTCACTGTTAATCCAATGACAACAGTGGATGCAGGAGCGGACCAAACAATTTATTCAGGTTGCCTGACACAAACTGCAACATTGACTGCATCAGCTTCCGGCGGGAATGAACCCTTCACTTATCTCTGGTCTCCCGGAGGAGAAACGACACAATCTATAAACGTAAGTCCTTCAGGCACAACTACATACACGGTTACTGTAACCAATGCATCGGGATGCAGTTGGTCAGACCAGGTGGAAGTTGAAGTAATTCCGGTAAGCATTTCTGTAAATGCAGGTGAAGACCAATCGATATACGGAGGTTGTGTAACTCAAAGTGCAACTTTAACAGCATCAGCATCCGGTGATTTCGGATCTGCTTATCTTTGGTCACCCGGAGGAGAAACTACACAATCTATTACAGTAAGTCCTTCTAACACTACTACGTATACAGTTACAGTGACAAATTCCTTGGGTTGCAGCTCTTCGGATGAAGTTGTCGTTAACGTAACTCCGGTAAGTATTACAGTTGACGCCGGAAATGACCAAGCAATATTCTCCGGTTGTGGTACACAGGGCACTACCATCACAGCATCGGTTGCAGGAGGATTTGATCCGACTTATCTCTGGTCACCCGGAGGAGAAACAACTCAATCTATTATTGTCAGCCCTTCATCTACAACTACTTACACAGTCACTGTAACAAACTCATTTGGGTGCAGTTCTTCGGATGAAGTTGTCGTGAATGTAACACCGGTTGATCTAAGTGTGAATGCAGGATCGGACACAGCAATTTATTTAGGATACGGCACACAAAGCAGAACATTAACAGCAGTGGCATCAGGAGGAAATAGCCCTGCGTATCTTTGGTCACCGGGAGGAGCAACAACACAATCTATTACTGTCAGTCCTTCAACTACTACAGTTTATACTGTGCAGGTAACAAACTCAATTGGATGTGTTGCCTCAGACGAAATACAAGTTACGGTTTATGATACAAGATGTGGCAACAACGGAAACAAAGTGTTAGTCTGCCATAACGGTATTACAATATGTGTTTCCGAATCGGCAGTATCGGCACATTTAAATCATGGTGACCACTTGGATTCATGCAATGGAGGACTTGATAACATATTGGGCGGTGAAATCATCAGTGAGATCCCGCACGAGTATATGCTCCACGCAAATTATCCAAATCCATTTAATCCTGTAACCACCTTGAAATATGATCTGCCATTTGACAGTGAAGTAACATTGAAAGTTTATGATATGTTAGGGAGAGAAGTAGTTACTTTGGTAAATGAAATGAAAAGCGCCGGAAGATATTCAGTAACATTCAATGCAGGCGGACTACCAAGCGGAATGTATTTCTATAGGCTCAAAGCCCATGGATTTGAACAGGTAAGAAAAATGATACTCTTGAAATAACGACATTTGTCGCCTCAGCTGTTTCGTGGAGTCACTCCGTAATCGAGCAATGCGCTTGCATTCAGAATACGGAGGACTCTGCGAATTTGT
>CALEVL010000256.1 GCA_937924675.1 uncultured Ignavibacteria bacterium
GATTGAAAGCTGCCGGAACATTCGTATTTATAGGTTGAATACCGACCGGTTCATCAGGCGGGATGAAGCCGTACTGATTTGTGCGATAGCGGTCGTGGGAAGACATGGGCCAGGGGAAGTTTTCCATGCTGAAATGTATGCCATTAATTGACCAAACGTGAAGATATGATTCGTATCCGGTTCTTGAAGAAACCGCAATTATCTCTGTTGAACCGTCATTATTCAAATCTGCCAGCGCCATTGCCTGCACGAGACCAGCAGGCCTCAAGGGTGACCATGGCAACTCATTCCCATCGGGTTCATATGCATATATGTGGCCCATTTCCTGATGTGCAAACCAGGTATTATCTATGATATTCAACCTGCTAAAGTAGGTCAGCTTTCCTATACATGGAATAGCATCATGTTCTCCTACTCCTTCCTGCGGCCAATATCCGGGAATCCTTATCATTGAGTTTGAGAATGCGTAGAGATGAGTAGGGTTTCCCTGATTGCCGTTTGCGAATTCAACATTTCCGTCTCTGTCAAGATCTCCGATTGAAAGAGTACCGGCTTCGTTCATGACGTAGCTGTAACCACGGGCAATCAGATTACAATGTATATCATATTTATTCTCTCTATTCATTGAAAAAGATCCCTCTTCTCTGCGTCTTGTTGTCATCATAATGTATGTTGAATCCGCATTGTTCCTATTTATCTGAATAGAAACCCTTGAACCCCAGTTGTAATAAATGGAGTCGGAATATACCGGCCAGTCGGGTGAGAAACTCTCACCATTGCTTCTGTAGATTCTAATAGCCGAGGAATCTACATACCCTGTTGCGTACCGCTTCATTGTAGGTGCAAGAATCTCTGCGTCTCCTACATTGTCAATATTGCCCACGGCAAAGCCGGAACGGCAATATCCGGCAAAGTATCTCGGCCAGCCTTGCCTTATTGTACCGTCAGAGTTGAATACACATATCTCGCCGTCCTTGCATGCAATTATCTCCAGCAAGCCGTCCTCGTCAAGATCGTAAAGACTTACGGGTTTGAGATTAAGTGAAGTCCCGTCAGAATAGAATATCGGAAATCCCGGTAAGTGATTTCCTGTTATGTCGATTGCGTCAATTGTGTTTGTAAGCCTCATTACAAGATCCATCTTACCATCATTATTCACATCTCCGGATGCCAGGTGAATCACAATTTCATCGTAACCTTTTGGGAAACCCGGCAATTCAGATCCATTATGACTCACCGCATGGATCCTGCAGAATGGTGCAGCCTGACCCCAGTAATCCAGAACGAAGAAGACAATATCTTTCTTTCCATCATTGTTCAGATCTGTTATCAGAGGAGTAGAGGAGTTCATAAGAGTTGGACTTCTGGTGGAGTCTATAACTATCGGAAATCCCTGTCTGTATTGCGGAGTTTGTCCACCGGCATTTGTGTTCAGGACAAACATCAACAACAAGAAATATAAAGGAGCAGGCGAGATCCGCCTGCCCCAATTTGAGTTATTTGTATTCCGGTCCAAGTACAATCGTCTCGTTGTCATTGCTATCATGATAAAAGTTTAAGAGTGAGCCGGAGCGGTCGTCGTTTGGCTGCGGAGGATAGTAAACATAGACATTGTATGTGCCTGTTTGCAGTGTTATGTTACACCACCCATTTCCATCAGTACTGCCTTCATATTCTAAAGAACTACCCAAGTAGTATTTCACCTGTGCATTTTCCTGCGGAGTAGTTCCCCCGTACTGCATCACCCTGATGTTGAACGCAGGGAGTGGAAGCGGATCTGAATTTGCTTTCGACGAAATTGATTCATTGAAAGCCAGCGCTGCAATTAATGCAAAAACTAATACTGCCGTGATCGTTATCTTTTTCATCTTGGTTCCTTTCGTAAAGTTTATTTTTTGATTTTCAATTGAAATGTAAATCATGGCATCTTTTACAATCTGCAGGCTTGTAAGAGATTCTTACAAACCTATGAAGAGCTTATCAGAGATTCAAAGAAATTTTTTGCTTGATATTGCTTGAATACAGGGAGTTGGAATTTGGATTTGACATTAAAAACCTGAAATTCATCAAATTCTTAAATGTTTTGGGCTAAAATATTTCAGTCTGAAATTGTCTGAAATCAGGTACTATTAAGTTTAAAATTTTTATTCGCGTCTGAGTCTCCGGCGCTTTATCGCGACTGCACGAAGTGGCGGACAGACAAAATAGTTCAACTACTCTGCGCAGCGTCCCGAGAAAATGGCCGGGTGACACGCCCGGACAAATCAATATTTTCACCTCGCTCCCAATCTCACGTTAGGGAATGTGAAAATGGGACTTGCCCATACCCAATCCCTGAAGTTGTTTTGTAAACAGTCTGCGCTTCTTATTTGAAAGAGCTCCAAAAACAAACTTTTCAGCAACTTTCCGCAGCTCGTCAGCAAACCTTCGCAGCTCGTCAGCAAACCATCGCGGATCGTCAGCAAACCTCCGCGGGTCGTCAGCAAACCTTCGCAGGTCGTCAGCAAACCTTCGCAGGTCGTCAGCAAACCTCCGCAGGTCGTCAGCAAACCTCCGC
>CALEVL010000257.1 GCA_937924675.1 uncultured Ignavibacteria bacterium
TCAGAGCCGCTCTTTACGATTCTCCTCATACCGCCGTCAACAAATAATCTTACCGGTACATCAAACAATGGAACATTCGGATGAACTTTTGATGCTTCGCCTGACATTAATCTGTTGAAACCTCTTACCGGATTAACTAACGCACCAAAAATTTCTGACCAGACTCTTTGAGATCCTCTTGTTGTATTGTCAGTTATCAGATGTGAAACACGGAATGTCATTTCCCCGAGATTGATACCCGATACGCTGGTGTTTATCCAGTCGTTGAATGAAGGACGATAGTACTCACCGAAATATTCCCAAAGCAAACTTCCGCCAAATGCGAAAGGAACGGATTCCCAAAAATTAAATCCATTTCCTCTTCCTGAATTGAAATAAAGATTTCCGTGATACGGATGTGCAAAGTTGTTAGTGAGAAAGTTATCTCCGTCATACTCCCAGCCCTTTTGAATATTGCTCCACCAGGACTGCCAGCCAACATTAGCCCATCCCGGCTGTGTAACCCACTTTGAAAGAGCCCATGGAATGAACTCTATTATTGCAATTTCCCACATGGCAGTTCCGAATCTCTGTTCAGATTCCCAGTATTTGAAATCTGAATTTACGTTTTTTAAATACTTCTCGGAAAAATAATCGGGCTTAGATTCTGTAAGACTTTTGGAAGACTCATACTGATCGTTAGCTTCATAAAGCAGATTCAGCTTGTTTTCATTCCTCACCTTCAAATCAGAAAGTGATACACCTGACTTTGAATACTGAGAGAAACTCTTCTGAATTGAAATGCCATCTGAGGAACCTGACAATTTATAATTAGTGCTTCCAATACCCTTATCTTCTTTTAGAACCAGCTTAGGCATCTTAAAAAAATCTTCACCTGTATTCTTGCAATCAGCAGCCGAGTTAAACAATATTAAAATCATCACAACTGCTGACAGAATTGATGATCTCTTAAATGCTGAAAGTTTATTCATTTAGAATGTGATTTTGGTTATTAGAACAATATTCAAACAACTTATGTCTCAAATCCTTCTCTCCTTGATGCAGTTCAGAATATTCATGACGTTCTATGCTGCTGTTGTAATGAAAGTGCGTAAATATAAGAAATTGCACCTTCCTTTTGTGGGCAAAAAATCATGACTTTAAAATGAGAGCACAGTTCAGGTTACTGTTAAGATTTTTTACTTGCACAAACATTGTGACTCTGCCTTGCAAAACATTTAAATTCTATAGCAATCATAATTTTGTTATGAAGAATACCCTTCCGATTGGTGATCCTCTGCTAACATCTTCATTGAGTTTATAAAAACTGTTCCTCCAGTAATACTCGAATGCAAGTCCGATAGCAAAGTAGTCATTAACAGGAAGCTGCCCTTCTATGATTGCATCATGCAAATAGTGAGATGACTCAGGGGTACCTGACATAGTGAAGATCATCGCACCCGTATATGAGAGAGAAATGTAATTCCAGTTGCCGTCAGTGATTCTTGAATTTATCCTTACACCCGGCCCCGGACCGAAATCATAATTCCTTCCGTCATATCCGTAGAAGAACTCTGTTGATGTTGACCCCATTATTATTGCAACGAGTCCCAGGTCCGACCGCACGTAAGCTTTGTCATCAAGCATGTTCTTGAGGGTGAAGTTAAACGTAAGCGACGGTGCGCCAAATTCAAAAGCGGGATTATAGAGAAAGTCGTACGAAACATTGATCGAAAAAACTTCTTTGTGAAATCTGTTTCCGCCAAGTTTCCAGCCGGTTAGTAGTCCTACTGAATGCAAATCTGTCAGGAAGTTGGTACCGTTTGAAATGTGACCCCAAAGAGCAAAGCTTGAGAATGGTGTATTCAGATCTGTTTCAAGCACATCTCCGTAATTCAGTCTCAGTCCAAGCAAGCCCTCAACAGATGCTGAATCGAGAATATCTGAGCCTCTTTGGACTATCCTTCTCATGCCTCCGTCAACATATAGTTTAACAGGTTGAAAGTACAAATTGGTGTTTGGATGTACTTTGGATACTTCACCGGAGATAATTCTGTTGAATACTCTGACCGGATTGAGTATCCCTGCAAATATTTCCTGCCACACTCTTTCTGAGCCGCGAGCCGTATTGTCTGTTATCAGATTAGCTACCCTGTAAGTCATTTCACCGAGATTGAATCCGGATACGCTTGTATTGATCCAGTCATTAAAAGCAGGTCTGTAAATTTCTGCAAAGTATTCCCAAAACAGGCTGCCGCCAAATGCGAAGGGAATTGACTCCCAGAAGTTGAAGCCGTTTGTTCTGGCAGTATTGAAATAGAAATTTCCATGATATGGATGAGTGAAGTTGTTTGTGACAAAGCTGTCGCCGTCATAATCCCAGCCGTGCCCGAGATTATACCACCAAACATTTGTGCCTACATTTGCCCAACCGGGTTTCTGAATCCATTTTGCATTTGCCCATGGAATAAATTGAATTGCTGCAAGTTCAAGGATAGC
>CALEVL010000258.1 GCA_937924675.1 uncultured Ignavibacteria bacterium
ATGAATACTGCAGACAAATCAATCGCATTGCTTGACATAGCTCTTAGAAGACGATTTGAGTTTGAACCAATGTATCCAAGATATGATCTCATTCCTATACATAGAGAAACGCTCGAAGCATTAAACACTGCAATCAGCGATTGGAGAAAGAACCCTGACTTCTTCATCGGCCATGCTTTTTTCATGAATGTTTCAGAGAGTGACAGAATCAAAGTGCTGAACAAGAAGATCATACCTCTTCTTATAGAATATTGTCAAAACAATATGAAATTAGTTAAGGATATTTTGGATAAAGCACACATAAATTTGAAACACACCGAGATATTGGAAAACCACCTGATCATAGCAGAATGATTCTTCGGGAGTGGGAAACCAAATCATTCGATAATTACTCTGCAAAGATCCCGGATCTTGTCGATTATCTTTCACATGTCTGGGAGAACAGGAATATGTATGTTGATAATATTGAAGAAGAGAATACTGAAGAGAATGTAACAAATGAAAAAGTACAGAAGCAGGGATTCTTCAGCTTCAGTCATGATAACAAGATTACAGCTCACAATTATGTAGGAGCCATACAATATGAAGATATCAGAATCGAAGTAATGCCGAAGATCTTTGAAAAATCTGAGAAGGCAGATTCGGGCAAATGGCAATTGAATTTGCTCTATTGGCTTAGCTATTGCAGGAAGATCAGATTCCCCTTTTCATTTGCAACGGTTTCAGACCTTCATTTCGATGATTATCTTGAGGTGATGATATATGTATTTGCCAATCACACAGCGGAAGTATTGTTTACACAACCGTATCAGTCATACCAGTCTATAGAAGAAGAGACTGCATTTCTAAGAGGCAGGTTATCATTTGACAATTATGCCAAACACAATCTTTCCACCGGTAAGTGGCAGAACTTTCAATGCATACATGAACCGTTTGCTTATGACAATTTGTTCAACAGAATTGTGAAGTATGTAAGCAAGCGCCTTCTTGCTGTGAGCAGTAATTTTGCCACCAGGGAAAAGCTGAACGGGATTCTGTTTCTGCTAGACGATGTATCGGATGTTCTTTGCACTGCATCTGACTGCAGCAAGGTGAAACTGAATTCATTGTATGAAGAGCATGGTCACATACTTGAGCTATGCAGAATGTTTATGTCCAACCTTGTGATTGACATGCAAAACGAGCAAAGCAAAAATTTTTGTTTTCTCTTGCCGATGGAATACATATTTGAAGATTTCATTTTTGGATTCATTAGCGAAAAATTTCCTGAGTTGAATATTGTTTCACAAAGCAGCGACTACCTTGCGAGAAGAGAGGGAAAGAAAGTGTTTCAGATCAAGAATGACATGTACATTAAGGACAGACTCATTATCGATACGAAATATAAAAAACGAGACTCTCCAAATGACCCAAAAGCAGGTGTAAGTCAAAACGATATATATCAGATGATAGGTTATGCCATAAGCAGGAACTGCAAGAATGTACTTATGATTTATCCTGAAGTTGGAATTGAAAGGGCTGCAAGTGACGCAGTTTCATTTGAAATTCCTTCTGGGATGATTCAGGGATATCTGAATATAGATATAAGAAACATTGACATTACTTTTGATGATATAAGATTCGCTGAACAGAAAATTCTTGAGCAGATCAGAATGATGGATCCTGTTTTTCGGGAGAGAGTGGTTGATGGCATTGGTCATGCGGTCGCGTAATTTCAGCAAATGCACGCACATCTATTCGGTAATCAATACCTTTCATGTGATAAAGCATTCTCAACTGGTACGAAGCAAAGTCTAGTTAAAGAGCTGGCTGACCATTAATAGTGAGCTTCGGTCTGAAATCAGATGGCATGTTTTCAATTCCACCGTAGAACCTCCCACCGTGTTCGAAGTCCACGTTGAAGATCCGCCTTAAACGCATCGGGGGCAATCTTACAATTGACGCATTATTGTAATTGTAATAAGTGTTTCTCAACAGGTAATCTGTATGCAAAGACCTGTCATCAATGGTAAGTCCGGCTAATTCAATATCAGTTTGGCCGAGCAAGTCATTGTACGCAACTAAGTCGTTACGCATTGATACAATATCAGGTGTGTCAAAAAATGTAATAGAAACTCCGTCTGAATTCCGCAAAATTATTTCACCTTCCTTCAACACATACATAAGATCACCTTTTGTAAGAAAATCCAATTGCTGATTCAATTCTTCGGTCGGGTGTATCTTTGTTAGTTCGCTTTTCTTTTTCTTTGCGAGTTCGCCTTGGTTGTCATAGTGTTGTCCGAGATACTGAACAATCAGCCCGTGTTCGACCATAGCATCGAGTGTGTTTACAACAAAGTCATATGAATGTATGGGCAGTTTTTCATCATCCGGTATTTCTGCATACCATTCGGGCCGCCTTGAAATCGCGAGGCATTTCCAT
>CALEVL010000259.1 GCA_937924675.1 uncultured Ignavibacteria bacterium
TAAACTCAAATTCATAATTGCCTTTATTCTATATCTTTGATAGTTTCTTAAGAGAAAATTAACGGAGGCATTTAATTGATCTTAAAGCTCGAACACTCTCCAAAAATAATTGCTCCTGTTGTACCGCCCTACTACTATTCAAGGGAGCGGCTGCTTAAGAAGATTATTTCGCAAAAGGACAAGAGATTATTGCTTATTACTGCACCGGCAGGATATGGCAAAACGTCCTTGTCTGCTGAGTTTTTCCAGAAACTCAGAAGTGAGCTCAAGATCTGGATAAGTATCAGCCGATATGATCATTCAATTGAGAATTTCTTTTTATTGCTTGCAATGGCATTCAGCAAGTATCTTAAAGCAAGTCCTGTAGGCACTAATCTTCGCAAAGTGCTTTCCAGATCACAAAACATACTTCCGGAAGATAAGATAAACCTGATAATCTCTTCATTCTCCAGTGATCTCTATTCATACCTTGAGAAACGGGGAAAGGAGCTGTTCATTTTCCTTGATGACTTCCATAACATTGATGACAGCGAAGAAGTCTGCGAAGCCTTAAACTATTTCCTTGATTATCTGCCGGAAAACATACGGATAGTCATCATAACCAGAAAGGATCCCAAGCTGCTTAATTATCCGAAATTTCTGGCCAAGGGCTGGCTCGGAAGAATTACAAAGGATGATCTTTCTTTTGATGCGTCAGACGTAAAGAATCTGCTCAAGAACTATAAGAGGAAGGCTGCAAAGATAAATAAGGAAATGCTTGACGAATATATGAAGGGAACCGGTGGTTGGATAACCGCAATTCAGTTATTGCTGATGCTGGAGAATCCTGAATCAATTGCAAGAGAAGATCTGATGCAAAGCAGAAATGATGTGTTTGAATATTTTACAAATGAGATCTTTGGAGAATGTTCCGAGGAAGAGAAGAATCTGCTTTTGATATTGTCATTTACCGAGAGTTTCAACAGCTACATAATTGAAAATGTTTTGGAGATAAGCGGGGGTTTTGAGATTTTGCTTTCTCTGTATGAAAGAAATCTCTTCATTGACAGACAGGAGTCCGAATTCAGGTTTCATGAGTTGTTTCAAAAATATCTTAGACGAATTGCGGAAGAGAGTTTCCCTTTATCTGAAAAGAGACAGATATATGACAAGCTTGGAAAGTATTATCTGACACTTGGCGAATGGCGGGAGGAGTATATTGGTGTAAACTATCTGATAGAGGCAATGAATTATGCAGAACTCAGGAAGTGGATAAAGTTCAATGCTTCAGATAAACTTCT
The DNA here is from genome assembly GCA_937924675.1 of uncultured Ignavibacteria bacterium. Taxonomy (GTDB): domain Bacteria; phylum Bacteroidota; class Ignavibacteria; order Tepidaquicellales; family Tepidaquicellaceae; genus JADJAH01. The sequence goes on from CALEVL010000259.1 coordinate 1,281, forward strand.
TCTTATTCATTCAAGCGGGCTATACCAGAAGATTGAAAACATAGAAGTGAAAGACTTCAGGGATTCGCTGGAGAATATACTTCTAAAGGTAAATACCGTTATTTATAAAGATAAGGAAATCGATAAAGCACTGGATTTTCTTGAGAGTGTAATAAGAACAAAGTTTTCCCTTACTATGGAAGAGGACATACTTTTACCGGTAAGCGAAATTCCCAAATCCAACCTGAACTACTATATCGAGTTGCTAATGCTAATTTGTAATTGCAACTTTCTCAAAGACGGCATTTCATCAGGCAATATTAAGATTTCCGAGCATCTGCTTAAGTTTGATCTGAGAATTGAGCAAGAGATTCAATTCCTCGTATCGCTTGTTAAGTCCTATATTACTTCCGGTGAAAATTCAAAGAGCCAAAAACACATTAACCGGTTGAAGGAAATCTTCAGCAAAATACAAACAGGTGAGATAGATCTTCGTAAAGAAACAGATGAAAACACTTTTGTTGAAAGCATTTTTTCAATGCTAATTTTCTTCGACTATGGCGATTTCAAGTGGGGAAACAATGTAGTGAGATTCATAATGAACAACTGTGACAGGAGGAGTTTTGACATTTCAAATTACAGTCAGGCATGCTTTGCTCTGTTCGCAAGCTATAATGTAAGAGATTTCGAGAAGTTCTATAGTATGCTTGGGAACAAGCATAAGGAGAAGAAGAAGACGATGTTTTCAGCCTACAAGAATCAGTATGAGTTTCAATCTATATTGAGAAAGTTTCTGCACTTTGAGTTTGAGGATACTATCAAGGAGCTGGAAAGCATGAAAAAGAATACATTCTTGAAAAACTACATTTACTTCATTGATTCACTGATCCTGTATTCATATTGCTTGCTCAATCATCCAAGGGCAGTAATCAGGCTGCTAGACAGCGGTAAGTACAAAGTCTCCAGGACAAGAGAAATTATTCTAAGAATTGAAGCAAATCTGCTTCTGGGTGATATGCATGAATTCAAACAACTGTTAACATCAGTTGACAAAGTTGGCAGAGATAATTTTACCATGTTCAATCAAGCTGTTATATGCTTTTACGAGTGTTACTATTTTTCGTCGTCAGATAATCCGACAGCATTCAAAGAAAGGTATGCAAAGTTTCTGAAGTTATGCGAGGATTATGAACTTGACAAATACATTGAATTCAGAGCAATCTCAAATAAACTCAGCACCGTATTTGAATACGCATCTGAATCAGGTCTTAATAACACCTACATAAATGGTTTGCCGGGAATCATAAAATCTGCGCCGGTAAATGAAGATAGGAGACATTTGAAAATTGAAGTCAGATTTCTTGATCACAACAAGATCTACATCAATGACAAGGAACTTACCGACAATCTTTGGCTGCGACCAAAATCAAAAACAATTTTTCTTTACTGTATTTATAAGGCAACAACAAAGGATGAGATCACTAAAGAGAAAATCATTGATGATATTCTGTACAAGGCAAAAGATGTTAACTATGAAGCAATCGTGGATGTTGAGATCAATAAAATTAGAAAGACTCTCCAAAGGTTTGTGTCAGATATATTATCTGATGAAATTGGCAAAGAGTTCATGATACTGAAGGAAAAGAAGTATATGATCTGTTCAAAGAATATTGAACTGGAGATCATATCGGATACTGATGAATTCAGGAGACTCGCCGGCGGCAACCTAGATGAAAAGCTAAATGCGGTTGAAATGTACAAGACTGACTTCGTCAAAGATTCCTACAGAAACTGGGCGGAGGATGTAAGAGAAAATCTTAAGTATATATACTCGGATACAATTCATAAACTCATTACTCATTTTGAGAATTCAGACAGCAGTGAAAAAGTAATAATGCTGCTGGAGAAATTGCTTGAACTGGATTTTACAGATGAAGAGATAATGATGAAGCTGCTATCGCTTTACAACAGGGAAAAAGATTTCAGGAAATTTAAGTTTGCTTACGGGCTGTATGAAAAGAGGTTGAAGAAAGAATTTAATGTTCAGCCGTCAGGTGAGCTGAAGGATTTCTTTAATGAGGTAACATCTCAGGTTTGATCTGATCATTATCAGACTTCCCGGATTTTCTGTTGTAATACTCTTTACATAATGAAAGGTCCTCCGCCAGCTCGAGAGATCTGGCAAGACTTTCATGGTCCATTTTCAGATAAGTGTTCTTAATCTCTCTTACCATTGAATTGGAAGTTTCCTCAATGTATTCGTCAAGTGTGTTGATCATTTTCTGAACATTGACATTGAATTCCTTAAAGATCTTCTCCATATATTTATCCTCAGTATAGCTTCCGGAAGAAACAATTTTCTTAAGTCCGGTAACATATTTGGATGTAAACAAAAGTTCATTGAACTTTTCGTGGGAACCATCCTGAAAAGCAAGCTCAAGCAGAAAAACAATATGGGCAGGATGATTGAACTTCCTGCCCATGAATTCCTGAATTTCCAGAGCTAATTCATCAGGTTTCAGATCGTCTGTCTTCATTGATTACTTTACGGCTTCTTTGCTCATTCTTCCGTGGCAGTTCTTGTACTTCTTCCCGCTGCCGCAGAAACAGGGATCATTTCTTCCTATCTTTTCGCCGACCTTAACGGGTTCATGTTTCACATTAGAATCTTGACCTGATTGATCATCCTGCCCTCCAATGTATCCCATTCCTTCAGAAGACTGATGGAATGTCCTGAGTCTGGATTGATTTGTTTGAGTGGGTGTCTTGACATTCTTGGCTTCTTCGGGTGTCTGAGTAGTGAACTTATAAATGAAGTTAACAACTGATGTATTCAAAGATTCAAGCATCTCAACAAACAGCTTGAAACCATCGCTTTTATATTCAATCAATGGATCCTTTTGTCCGTATGCTCTGAAGTTGATTCCTTCCTTAAGATCATCCATTTCACGAAGATGCTCTTTCCATTTTTCATCGATGATACTCAGCATTGCAAATCTCTCAATCTGTCCCATCAGGTCCGGCCCGTAGCGTTCTTCCTTCCGGTTGTAAAAATCCCGTGCTTCCTTCACAACAAGTTCTGTCAGCCCTGTTTCACCAAGTTTCTGAAATTCTTCCGGTGTAAGGGACAGTCTGACCAAAAAAGTTCTTTGTACTTCATCTACAAGAGCGTCAATATCTCCTGCCTCATAATTCTTCTTTACGATTTCCCCTGCCGATTTGTCAACCATTTCAAGAATATCATCCTTGAGTCGTTCTCCCATCAATGCCTGCCGTCTCTTTGAGTAGATGATCTCTCTTTGTTGATTCATCACATTGTCATACTCCAGCAATCTTTTTCTGATCGCGTAGTTGTTCTCTTCCACTTTCTTCTGTGCACGTTCTACCGAGCTTGTGATCATTTTATGCTCGATTGCTTCACCTTCTTCAATGCCAAGCCTTTGCATAACATTTGCAATCCGTTCACTTCCAAAGAGCCTCATCAGATCATCTTCAAGTGAGAGGAAAAACTTGGAAGATCCAGGATCTCCCTGCCTGCCGGCTCTTCCTCTAAGCTGTCTGTCAATTCTTCGCGATTCATGCCTTTCAGTACCTACAATGTGTAATCCGCCGGCTTCTGCAACACCGGGTCCCAGTTTAATGTCAGTTCCGCGCCCCGCCATGTTGGTTGCAATTGTAACAGCTCCCGGCAGTCCTGCATTCTCAACTATCTGAGCTTCACGCTGATGTTGTTTTGCATTTAGCACCTCATGGTGAATGCTCTTTCTCTTAAGCAGCCGCGAAATAGTTTCAGAGACTTCAACGCTGGTAGTTCCAACAAGTACCGGACGTCTCTTTTCTTTCATTGCAACAATTTCATCTATCACTGCATTGTACTTCTCACGTTTTGTCTTGTAGATGAAGTCATTCGTGTCGTCACGGACACAATCCTTATTTGTAGGGATAACAGTTACATCAAGCTTGTAGATATCGAAGAATTCCGATGCCTCGGTTTCTGCCGTGCCGGTCATTCCTGCAAGCTTCTTGTACAATCTGAAATAATTCTGAAGCGTGATAGTAGCAAGTGTCTGTGTGTCTTTTTCAACATGCACTCCTTCCTTAGCTTCGATTGCCTGATGAAGTCCTTCGGAATATCTTCTGCCTGAGAGTATTCTTCCCGTGAATTCATCAACGATCATAACCTTGCCGTCCTGAACCACATATTCTACATCTTTCTCATACAATCCGTAAGCTTTCAGAAGCTGCTGAACTGTATGAAGCCGGTCGCTTCTTTCAGAATAAATCTTGGTTATTTCATCTTTCTTAAGCTCTTTTTCTTCAACCGAAATGCTTGTATCATTATCGAGATTTGCAAACTCAGTTCCCAGATCAGGTAATGTAAAGAAGTCTCTTTCTACAGCAGTTGGTGCCAGAAACTCGCGACCCTTTTCGGTAAGATCAGTTATATGTGACTTTTCATCAACAACAAAGTAAAGTTCGTCATCCACAATGTGAAGTTGTTTTGCATTATCTCTGAGATACTCTGCCTCAGATGACATCAGCAACTTCTTGTTGGAGGGCTCGCTCAGAATTTTCTGCAGTCTCTTATGCTTTGGCAATGCCCTGCTTGCCCTGTATATTGCAAGGCCGGCTTTGGCTAGATCTTCTTTGGAAGGATTTTCCTGTTCTATAATCTTTTCAGCTTCAGCCGTAAGTGAATTGACGAGTGTTCTTTGAGCTTCCACAAGTCTCTTTACACGGACATTGAGCTCATCAAACTTATGTGTCGGAGCTTCAACGGGTCCAGAAATAATAAGCGGGGTTCTTGCTTCATCGATAAGCACCGAATCAACTTCGTCAACAATCGCATAGAAATGCTCGCGTTGCACCAGAAAATTCTTGTCAACAACCATGTTGTCACGCAAGTAATCAAATCCAAATTCGTTGTTTGTTCCGTAGGTTATATCACTGTTATACATTTCCCGCCTTTTATTGGAATCCATGTCATTAAGGATCACTCCAACAGAAAGCCCGAGAAATTTAAATATCTCACCCATCCACTCGCTGTCCCGCTTTGCCAGATAATCATTTACAGTAATAAGGTGAACACCTCTTCCGGCAAGCGCATTCAGATACATAGGAAGAGTTGCTACAAGAGTCTTACCTTCACCCGTTGCCATTTCAGAGATCTTGCCTTGATGCAACACTATTCCTCCGATAAGCTGAACGTCGTAAGGAATCATGTTCCAGCGTATCTTGTTTCCGGCGGCCTCCCATTCTTTGCCGACAAGTCTCTTACATGCTTGCTTGACTACAGCAAAAGCTTCGACGAGAAGATCATCAAGTACAGCGCATGTGATCTCATAATTCTCCTTTTCGAGTTTCTCAATATCTTCATAAATCTCAAGCTTATCGTTATGGTCAACATCCTGAGTAAGTCTCTCCTGAAGTTCTGCAATCTTAGCTGAAGTTTCAGAAGTTTCTGATTTAATTCTTTCTCTGAATTCGTCTGTCTTGTTTCGGAGTTGTTCGTCAGTCAGACTTTCATACTCTTCATATCTTGCGTTAATCTCTTCAACCAGCGGACTGATAGAACCAACGTCTTTTTCGTGTTTCGATGGGAACAGTTTCTTAAGAAAACTAAGCATTTATGTACTTTTTCCTGTTAAATTTTTGGGGTTTAATTTACAATTTAGGCGAACCAAAAGAAAAACAAAAAACCGTCTTCAATGTCATGCTTTTCAAGCTTGACTTTTTGAGAACGCTTACAATGAGTAAAAAGACGGTTCTGTCAAATATTCCCTCTTTTCTGAGGATTTTACTATCCCAGACAGGTCACAATTTCTATCTAGTCTTAACAGATTGGTTTTCTCCGACAGATTGAAGTCAAGCAGCAAGATTCAGCCGGAATTGTTCGAGGCAGTCAATTGATTTGCAGAGTCAATTAGAATTAGAGTTAAGAAATATATTGCGTGAGAATATTCATATCAAAGAATAATGACGAAAGGAAAATAGTGATGAGCAATTGAAGGCCGAATTGAAGTGAGGAAAGTAACTGTAATTTACTAAACAAGGAGATAACCGGATTAGCCTCAATTCGAGTATAACACTACCAGCAAGGAGTACCGGTCCAAAGAATGAATGAAAGTAATTCAAAGCTTGCAGTGTCGGCCTTCATATTAGCTCATTACTTCTGAAGCATTGGATTTGACATTGAACATAAACAAAGCGGATGTTACTCCAAAAGAAAAATTTGACCAAAAGTCGCTCCGTTTAATTGAAGAATAGCACGGATTGATTCAGGATGATATCCAATCTGACAAGTTGAAATTCTAAAGAAAACACTAGAAACGCAGATATGAGAATTTACAAATCCATCATCTTTTTTTTGTTCTACTCCGGAAAAACATCCATAACCACATTTCCTTCATAAACAAATATCCACCATATGTTGTCGATGAAAAAGTAAACAAAGACCGAGAAAGCGATCCCGCAAAATAAGTTTATCGCAAATGTAGAATTGAATAAAGAAGTTCGAATAAAACGTGCAAATCTGGAAGCAATGCAGTGGAGCAATACTAATGATAAGGTTGCCATAACCAGTAATTAATTATTAAATGAATATTCTAAATGGAGCTATGAAGCAGTTCTTAAGAGCTTTAAATTTCTAAGGTGCAATTACGTGAATCAGACTTCTCAGTTTTTCAGAGAATTATAACGTTAATTAGGTTTTAAGATAATACGGTGCAAATGTGACAACGAAAAAACTATAAAAATTATCGGAATCTTTCTATCAACTCAGATTGCCGGAGTAACTAATTTGATGATATAAAATCTATGACTCCGGCGCTTCTGAGTATTTGATACTTTGATCTTAAATTCTTTCAATTAACTGCTCTTCCTAATTGTGAAACGGTGTATTTATGACCCATCAAACTATTTATTCAAAGTAATAAATCAAAAGAAAAATTAACTCAAAAGTCGCTCAGTATTGTGAAAAATTTCATTGCTGTCCAAAACATTTTCGATAATGAGAAATTGTTTTGATATCTGTTGAATTTGGACAGATTTTTCTTTGGTTGAAAAAGTATCCCCCCTTCAGAATTTCGATTGAGCAAATAAGCTCTCCTGTTTTCCATCGGTTATCAGTTCTCCCGGCGGTTTAAATGGTTCATTAAGAAAGTTGTTCAGCTCGATCTTCAGAAAAAGACATCCCCTGAGAGCCGCTATCAGGTTTGACAGGCTCCATCCATACTTTGAAATCTCCTTGAGGTATCTCAATATCAGATAACTCAACAATGCTGTCCAAATCTGTATCATCACTGCGTTCTCCGTTGTGCCTACAAAAGATTTGATTTTGAGGTGGTTCTTCAGTTCTTTGAAGAATATCTCTATGTCCCAGCGTCTTTTATAGAGTTCTCCTATTGTAGATGCTGTCCAAGTTAAATTGTTTGTTATCAACACAATTGTTAAATCATTCTTCTCGTCATACACAGCTATTCTCCTTAACTTCTTTGGATATTTTTTCCTGGTCTTCGGTTCTTCCAGCAAGATCATCTCATCTTTGAGAACATTTCCCTGACCTTTCTCCGGCAATGGACGCTCTCCGTAAGGAATGAATTTTATGTTATCTTTAAGTCTTACTACAAAATCAATCTTGTTGCCGGCCCAGTATGACAGAAGGTCAAAATCAACATAACCTCTGTCGGCCACTACTACGCTACCGGACGGAATGCCTATCTTATAGGCTGCTTTGTTGTCTGATGTCTTTCCATCTGTTACATGAACATATACAGGAAGACATCCATCATAGTCCAGCAATGTGTGTAGCTTTACAGCTCCTTTTGTTCGCCTGTACTTTGCCCAGTCAAACAATGACAGGCACAAGCTGACCAGCGTAGAATCAAGTGCATATATCTTCTTTGACTTACTTATGCGCACTTTCAATTTCGTTCGACCGAACTCAATCTCTGAAAAAATTGCATTTAGTGTTACTGAAAAAAACTCGTTAAACAAATGCCAGTCTCTGTGGATGTTCACATATGACAACGATGACTTCTTCGGTACCTTACCTATTATTCCCAAATGATTCAGATTCCCGGCGCTCAGCCGAAGACCATTGCAAATCTCGCTTAGTGAATTTGAATGTGCAAAATGCAGATAAAGCATTGAGATAAAATGTGTCCAACTCGTAATACCTTTGTTGTGTTTATCTGTCCCTAATTTCTCTACAAGCTTTTTGAATTCAACACGGCTAAGTTTATTAACTATCTGACTGAATAACGTTATATTTGTCATGGCTAGTGTGTTTTGGTTTTTGTCAAACTCAAAATACTTTCTATGGATATTTTTATCCATAGACTAGCCTTTTTTTATTTCAACGTTTTGGACGGATGTGGAAAAATTTACAACGTGGTTTCATTACTTGCTTGAATAAACCTCCTCCGCTTAATAGCTTTGCTGGAAAAATAAAACAACTAGTCGCTTGAGTTAATTATGAATTACAAAGCAATAGACATACTTAAGACTCTAAGTGCAGATGAACTGGAAGACTGCAGATTGTTTATGCAATCAAAGTATCTAAACAGGAGTTTAAAGGTAGCAAAGTTGTACGACTCACTCATGTCGTATTATCCTGATTTTAATTGTTCAAAGACGACCGAGGAAATACTCTGCAAAGAAGTAAGTCCTCACCTGAAGTACAACAAGTCCTCGATGAAGAATTTGTTTGCGGATCTTTCAGAAGCACTGGAGCGCTATCTTATACTAAAAGAACTTTCCTGCAGAAAGCATGAGAGTAATGATTTGCTCAGGGAAGAATTTTTCAAAAGAAAACTCTGGAAATATCTGGCAAGAAACATTAATAACACAGAAAGGGATTTAGCCAACAGTAATGAACTCGGCACAGATTACTTTCTGCATAAATACAGAGTCAGCACGGATAAACTCAACTATCTTAGCATAAATAAGCCGAAGTCAGGAGAGGTGTATTTCAGTGAATTCAATGAGATTTCTGATGAAAGAGCAAAGAACATTACGGGTTTTTTTGCTAAGGAGATGATCAGGCAATATGAAAATCTTCAGGCCAACAACAGGGCTTTGCGTGATGATCACAATGACGGGTTCATTAAGCATCTGTTTGAGACTGTTGATTTTGAGAAACTAACTTTATTCCTGCAGAGCAAATCCAACGGGAAACTATATTCCAAATTTTTTGGAATATACAATGCGATGTTCCTTTGTTACTCCGATATTGACAATATTGAAAATTACTACCGGTATAAGAAGCTTGTGTTGGCTAACATCAAATCATTAAGTGAAGATGAAGTACGATTCCATCTGATAAGATTTGTAAGCTATTGTATGATGAAGATCGAAACATCTGTCAAGGATAGTATATTTGATGAGGAATTGTTCAATGTTTACAACTTCATATTGAAGAACGGGTATTACAAATTCAGATTCACTCAGAATATGCCTGTAGAATTTTACCGGACAATAATTCTCCAATCACTTAAACTGAAAAAGTTTGACTATGCTCTGAACATAATAAACGGTTACAAGAAAGATCTTCATCCTGAAAGAAGAGAGAACATGCATCTGTATGCTTGTGCATTATACAATTTTTACAGCGGAAATTTTGAAGAAGCATTAAGCCATTGCCAAAGGGTGAAGCTCAATCACTTTGCGCTGAAGATTGATCTGAAGTCATTAATGCTTATGATATGCTATGAATTGGATCAGGAAATCAGTGCAAATTCTATCATTGACTCGTTCAGACATTTTATAACCAACAACAGGATTCTTTCTGTTGCGGAGAGGCGAAAACAAAAGTCATTTATTGAGGTCATTACAAAGTTGTTCATGCTTAGGCGTTCGGGTAACTTGTCATACGGGTATGAACTGAAGAAACTAATCGCAAATGATCTGCCCTACAAGAAGTGGATTGAAGAAAAACTGCTTGATCTGAAAGTGATAAAGAGAAAAGACAGAAAATAATGGATGTCACATTTCACAAACCCTATCCTCATAAAACCTGAAAATGAAAATCATACTTAAGCTAAATTTTCTGTTGTTGTTTCTGATTCAAGTTACATCATACTCCCAATCTGTAAACCCTGCGCTTGTCGGCTACTGGCAAAACTGGAATGATTTCCAATGCCCCTACATACCATTGACTCAGATCGACACAAGTTACAACATCATACCTGTTGCATTTGCAATCCCTGCATCAGGAACAACTTACAACATGACATTTACACCGGATGGAATCACTCAGCTGAATTTCAAGAAACAAATCGACACAATGCACATGCGCGGGAAGAAAGTGATCATATCTATCGGCGGGGCAAATGATCCTGTCTCATTGCCGGATACAAACAAGCGGAATACTTTCATTTCTTCAATGATGACAATAATTAATTATTACGGGTTTGACGGAATTGATATAGACCTGGAAGGAAGTTCACTCTCAATAACCGGTGGAACAATTGCTAACCCTGTTGATGCAAAGATCATCAATCTCATCTATGCGATCAGAAAGATCATGGATAATTACAGGGTGCAGTTCGGGAAGAGAATGATGCTCACAATGGCTCCGGAGACTGCCTACGTGCAGGGAGGCATGTCAGCTTACGCCGGCATCTGGGGAGCGTATCTTCCTGTCATTCATGCTTTGAGAGATTCTATAGAAATATTACATGTCCAGTTGTATAATTCCGGAAGTATGTATGGAATTGACGGCAACATCTATTTCCAGGGAACGGTTGATTTTATTCTTTCGCAGACTGAGGCTGTGATTCATGGATTCAATACTGCGGGCGGTTACTTTTCAGGATTGAGGGCAGACCAAATTGCAATAGGACTTCCCGCATGTTCAAATGCAGCTGGAGGTGGTTATACATTACCGGATTCCGTTAGGGCAGCAATTCAATATCTTCGCGGACTTGGTCCTAAGCCGGCACGTTACACCAAAGTCGGAACTTATGCCGGTCTTCGCGGAATGATGGACTGGTCTATAAACTGGGATGCAGTCGCAACTTGCGGAGCAAGGTATGAATATGCCAATAACTTCAACAGTATTTTCAGACCGTCACAAATTTTGAATCTGACCTGCTTCATTGAAGGATTCTACAACAACATCACAAATACTATGAGGACTGATACCCTTAAAAGTTATTTGAGAGATACACTTCCACCATACGCAGTAGTAGATTCTTCAACGGCAAAGCTCAGCTCAAGCGGGTCTGCATCATTTAGATTTACCAAAGCTCAGAACAACAGAAAATATTATCTGAATGTCAGACATAGGAATTCAATTGAAACCTGGGGTCGAACTTCCGGTGTGATTTTTTCGTCATCTGCAGCAACTTATGATTTTTCTGCATCAGCAAGCCAGGCATTTGGAAATAATGTGAAGCAAGTTGATGCTTCGCCAGTCAGGTATGCAATTTACAGCGGCGATGTAAATCAGGACGGAGCAGTTGATGCCGCAGACCTGAGTCTGATAGATAACTCATCTTTCAATTTTGTGACCGGATATGTTACTCCGGATGTCAACGGTGATGAAACAGTTGATGCAACGGATGCATCAATAGGGGACAATAATGCGTTCAACTTTGTAGCGAAAATTGTCCCCTGAATCTGTTCTCTACCATCATTGAAAATTCATACAGAGGAGAGCATTCTTCTGTAGATCTTCTCGGAGTCAGCATTTATTCCATGCCTCCGAAATGATTTGCAGAGTGATACAACATCCCTGAGAAGAAGATCCTTGTATGATGGATTGTTTTCGATCTCAATTACCTGGGGGAAATCAATTACAATTACTTTTTCTTCATGCCAAAGCAAATTGAATGCAGAATAATCTCCGTGAATTTTTTTCATTGAAACGATATCCTTCAGTATTGAAAGTGATTGACGGAATGCTTCTTCAGCATCAGGCTTGTCAAGGCCAACGTCAGAGAGTCTTGGAGCAGGTTCGCCATCATCTGAACCTATAAACTCCATCACAATTGTAAGTCCTGATATTGCAATCGGCTCCGGCACGGAAATACCGGCAGAATGTAATCGCTTCATCTGTCTGAATTCTTCCGAAACCCAAAGCAGCTGGTGTGCGTTAAGTCCGGTTTCCGAGCCCTGATCAATGGCTTTCTTAATTCTGGCTCTGCCCACATACCTTCCTTCTCTGTACATTATGTCATTCCTGAATGAACGGACTCTGATGTCAGTATAGATCTTAACTGCACGGAATTCATCCTTGCATTTGCCTAGATAGACTGATGCTTCCTTGCCTGTTTTGATGATACTTACAAGTTCTTCTATGATTCCGTCACCGTTGAGTGAACAGAGATCAGAAGAAGTGAATGGAGCTTCATTGTTCTCTTCAGTAACAAGATCATTAATATCTTTTTTCCCTGAGAGAATTCTCTTGCGTGATTTGAATTTTTGGTAGCTGTTTTTGTCTATGAAATTATCTTCTTCGGAAAGCTCATAGACATCTTTCAATGCAATCTTCAATTTTTTTTGATTTGATTTTTGAAATGGAACATAAAAAAACTGCGGAGCTTTTTCAGGCATCCGCAGTCTCAAAAATCTGCTGAATATATGAAGTATTGCTTTATGTCAGTCCATGATTGAAAGTCCGGATGCCTGTTGTTACAATGATATGTTGGTTGAATTCTTTTCTCATAATGACATCCTCCTTTCTTTAAGGAATTTGTTGACAGCAAATTAGCAATGCCGATTTATATATGCAAGGGGTAACTTGGACAAACTCGTTTTTTTTTATCATTGGTGTCCAAAACGTTTTTTAAAAGTACAATATGTGATGAAAAGATTTCAAGAATGAATACTTTTTCAAATGTCGCAGGAAGAACCCGCCTCATCCTAATGCCGTTAAGAAATTGTGAGCTTTGGCGCAAACGTGAATTTCCTGTTTGACGAACGCGACAGTGCTCTTCTGTCGTGTGAGGAGTTGAAATTCCCGTAGCCAAAGCGAACAATTTTAGGCAATTAGGATGCAGCGGGCGACTTTTCTTTGCCAAGCTTTCTTTTGGTCGTTCAAAAGAAAGCGGAATAACTTTTGGCATCGTATTTTGTTAAACCCTTTTCTCAAAAGATTTAAAACGTTTTGGACGGATGTGTTTTTTGATATATATCTGAATGTTCAAATACTTGAATAGCATTTGAATATGATTCGCAATACTTTCAAAAAATTTTACAGTCAGTGAGCAATAATATTCACGGCAAGTCAGTCAACTGTGAATTCACCACAGCCAATTATTCATAAGAATTATGAAACCACAACTAAGAATACTGTCAATAGACGGAGGTGGAATTAGGGGCATCATCCCCTGCACAATACTTTCTTTCATAGAGGAACAGCTTGGGTATCCGCTTTGTCAGGTGTTTGATCTTATTTCCGGAACATCTACAGGAGGTATCATTACTATGGGACTTGCTGCGCCCGGAGATGACGGAGCCGCAAGATATACTCCGTCAGATTTGAGGAAACTCTACCTGAAGAACGGTTCAAAGATTTTCGGTGAAAGGCAGGATGACCTGATTAGCAGAATTGGCTCAATAACGAAGATCACCGATATGATTTTTCAGAAGCCTTATGATGAAAGTGACTTTGAGGATCTTCTGAAGGACTACTTTGGAGATCTTCGTCTTTCAATGGGTCTCACTAGTACAATTGTAACTTCTTACGAGATTCAAAAGGGTAAGCCTTTTTATTTTTCTTCAAGACTTGCAATGAGCAACAAGAAGGAAGACTTTCTTATGAGAGAAGTTTGCCGTTCAACATCTGCCGCTCCTGTTTATTTTGAACCATCTGTGGTAAAATTTGAAAAGGATGAAGAACTTGCTCTTGTTGACGGCGGGGTGTTTGCAAACAATCCCTCAGTGCTTGCTTACAGTGAAGCGAAAGAACTATGGAAGATTCGAACAGGCAAAGCTTTTGAGCCTGTAGTAAAACCGGATGACGAAGATCTTCCGTTCTTTCAGCTTTCTATTGGTACAGGATATTCACTAAAATCAATACCGTTGAAAGAAGCCAAGGACTGGCGTGCTTTGAACTGGGGAAGGTTTCTTACAGATATTTTTATGAGGAGTGTTTCCGAAAGCACTGACTTCACAATGGCTCATCTTCTTCCCGAATACAC
>CALEVL010000260.1 GCA_937924675.1 uncultured Ignavibacteria bacterium
GATTCAGCAAACTTGACAACATCAAACTTTGCGAGGGAAAATTGTTCCGTACTAAAATCCACCGTCCCGCCGCTTCTGTCAATTATGAAACCAACTCCGCAAAGATTTGCTCCGGATTCTTTCACGAGTTCAATAACTTCCATAACGCTTCCGCCGGTTGTTACTACATCTTCACACACAAGAACATTCTCTCCTTTGTTCAGTTCAAAGCCTCTCCGGAGTTTCATCACTCCATTTTCTCTTTCGCTGAAAATTGATCTGGCATTAAGCTGTCTACCGACTTCAGTGCCGAATACTATGCCGCCTACTGCCGGAGTAACAACAACATCTATCTTCTTCTCTCTGAAATGCTCAGCTACCAGCGCTGCAAGCTGAGTATTGTATTCAGGATACTGTAGAACTTTTGCACATTGGAAGTAGTGCGGACTGTGAAATCCTGATGTAAGCACAAAATGCCCTTCAAGCAGAGCACCCGTTTTTTTGAAGACTTCTATAATGTCTTTGCCCTGCATTGTGGAATTAGAAATTAGAAATTAGAAATTAAAAATAACAGCAAAGCTTATAACGGTCTTTCCCAGTAATTTGGATCGCTGATTTACCTACTGGAAAAAGCTCTTTCATATCTTTCAAAAATGATTTCCGATCTCTCACCTCTCAACTCATAACTCTCACCTCTCACCTCTCAACTCTCAACTCAGTTTTATCTTCTTCACATCATGTATCGGCTGTCCCAGAAATCTTTCGCTGATCTCCTTGAACTTCTTCTGAAAATCCGTCACATAGAATTTGTGTTTGCCTTCGGGCTTCTGCAGGTTAAGCATATTCAGCCTCTCGAGTATCCTTTTAACTTCTTTAGCGGTTTCTCTGCCTGAATCGATAAGGGTAACCTTCTTTCCCATTGTCTTGGAGATTGTATCCGTTAATATCGGATAGTGTGTACATCCTAATATCAGAGTATCTATGTTTTTTTCCTTAAGCTCAGTCAGATACTCTTTTGCTATCAGTTTGGTAATCTTATTGTTTGTCCAGCCGTCTTCAGCAAGCTGCACAAACAGACTGCAGGCTTTTGAATGAACGTCGATATTCCTGTCATACTTATGTATCTGTGTTTTGTACGCGAAGCTCTGAACTGTTCCCAGAGTTCCAATCACACCTATCTTGAAATTATCCGTCTTTGCGATCGCTGCTTTACAGCCCGGTTTGATCACTCCTATGACCGGTATCTTAGTTATCTGCCTTAACCTGTGCAAAGCCACTGATGACGCAGTGTTGCAGGCGACAATGATCATTTTTACATTTTTATTCAGCAGAAATTTGGCTATCTCGACCGAGTAAGAAATGACTGTTTCCTTTGATTTTGTGCCGTATGGAAGCCTGGCTGTATCACCAACATAAATGATATTTTCGTTAGGCAGGAATTCGAAAAGTGATCTGGCTACCGTTAATCCTCCGATACCGGAATCAAAAACACCGATCGGACTCTTTGATGTGTACTTTTTCTTTAATGACATTTTAGTCGTGCAATTTAGTCAATCAACACCAATGATGAAATTTACTTTATCCTGCTTTCTGTTTTTTGTCTCATGCTCAACTGCACTTTCACAATGGACATGGCAGAATCCCACTCCTCAGGGTAACATACTCTTCGGTTCTTATTACCTGAACGAGGAAACCGGCTGGGCGTGCGGTGACGGAGGAACGATAATTAAGACCGTAAACGGCGGGATCAACTGGACTGTTCAGCAAACCGGAACAAAGAATAGCATAAGGTCGCTATACTTCTTAGACAATAACCGGGGATTTGCATGCGGACTCTTTGGAAAAGTACTAAAGACTTCCAATGGCGGCAACTCATGGCAGATTATTGAACTTAACACAACCGGTAATCTATTCTGCATTAAGTTCATTGATCAGAATACAGGATTCATTGTTGGTGATACAGGAATTGTTTTCAGAACTACGGATGCCGGCAATTCATGGAACAGAAGATCAACCAACATTTTCCGCTCGCTTACCTCGTGTTCAGGAGCAGGCAATATTGTTCTTGCTGCCGGACTGAACGGCTCACTTGCCAGATCAACCGATAAAGGAGATACCTGGAATCAGGTCGCAGTTAACAACACAAATTACTTCTTTGATGTGTATTTCAAAGATTCCGTTACGGCTTTCATAGCAGGCTCTTACGGAACAATACTTCGCTCAACAAATGCAGGTCTAAACTGGACTGCAATACCAATGGGAACCGGCAGATGGTTCTACTCAATGTCATTTTCCGATGATGCAAACGGATATGTGACCAGTGATTACGGTTACATTTACAGGACAACCAACGGTGGAAGTAACTGGATTACTTTGCAGACAGTAACTTCTGAATTCCAGTATTCGCTTAAGACATTCTCGCCGGAAAAAGTAATATCAGTGGGCAATAAAGGTACAATTCTTGCAACAACAAACTCCGGAGCAAACTGGACCGACAGATCCTCAGGATTCCGAAATTTTCTGTACTCAATTGATTTTGCAAATGAACAGATTGCTATGGTCAGCGGTGCTCAGGGAACAGTTGCTCTAACAACAGATGCCGGAAACAACTGGCAAAGAATTCAGGCAGGTTCTTCAGGAACATATTTTAGTCAGATAGAAATGGTAAATACTGTTACTGCATTTGTAGCCGGAAGCGGTGCATTGTTTCAAAAGACAACTAATCAGGGACTCAACTGGCTTTCGCTCAATACAGGACTTACAACTGATATCTACGCCATTTACTTTCACGATCAGAATTCTGGCTGGGCGTGCGGTGATTCAGGAATGCTTATAAGAACAAGCAACGGCGGGCAAAGCTTTTCTACTGTAGTTGCAGACAGGGATTACTATCTGACGGACATTGAATTCATTGATCTGCTGACCGGCTGGTACTCATCTCAGGATGGAAAAATATATAAGACAACGAACGGCGGCGATAACTGGAACGTACCGCATTCAAAAGCATTTGATTCTCCGGTTGGTGCAATTGACTTTGCCGATTCACAAAACGGTATTGCTTTTACTTACAACAACAAAATTCTGATCACTGCCGACGGCGGTTCAAACTGGAGTGAACACAGCATCCCTCCTAACACATATCTAAATAATGTTGCATGCATTTCACCGGGCAATTTTCTTGCTGTGGGAGATTACAGTTTCATTTACAGGACTACCAATTCAGGTCAGAGCTGGATTCAGGATATAGCCAACAACTTTAATGACAGATTGTTCGGGATTAGTTTCTTTTCTAAAGACAAAGGCTGGGTATGCGGAGGAAACGGACTGATAGCAAAGTATCTGAATCCACAATCGAATCTGAGTTTTTCTAATTCTTCTGTTAAGGCGGATAATTTTGAACTCTTTCAGAACTATCCGAACCCTTTCAATCCAAGTACTGTAATAACATACAAAACTACTACAGCTTCAGCTATATCTCTCAAAGTCTTTGACATAGCAGGAAAGGAAGTGTCACGACTGTTTGAAGGATTTTCAGATGCCGGAACCCACAAGATCTTGTTTGATGCTCGTGACTTTCCAAGCGGGACTTACTTTTATAGAATAGAATTCAGAGACAATGTTAACAGAACTCCCAAGGTAATTTCTAAACAGATGATCCTTATCAAGTGAAAAGAACCATGTAACATTGTTTATCAAGACTCTAGTCCTCGCTGAGTCTCCCGCATAATTCCCTTTTCAACTTGCATTGCTTCTGATGCGGGGACTCCACCAAGTGGCAGGCAGCGAAGACGGGAGTGAAGAGTTCTAGTCCCCGCTGAGTCTCAGATTCACCGGACTCAGCGGGAAGACTATATCAGTATCAAGGCTCTGAGTCCCCGCAGAATAGGCAGATAAGATTAACTTTGTACAATGCGGGAGACTCAGAGCGGACAATAAAATTCTAGTCCCCGCTGAGTCTCAGATTCACCGGACTCAGCGGGAAGACTATACCAGTATCAAGGCTCTGAGTCCCCGCAGAAAAGGCAGATAAGATTAACTTTCTTCAATGCGGGAGACTCAGAGCGGACAAAAAATTTACAAACTTAGGGGTAACTGGAAATGAAGACAGCCATATTTGGTGCTACCGGTAGAACCGGTAAATTGCTTCTGAAAGAAACTGCTGCCCGCGGATGGGTGAGCCGAGTCCTTGTGCGAGATCCGGCGAAGATCGAACACACCGAGGGGATCTCAGTACACGTAGGGGATGCACGTTCTCTGCCGGATGTGATCTCTACAATCGAAGGTGTGGACGCGGTGTTCTATTGTCTCGGAATGGCTGATATAACTTTACCGGCTACCGACCTTTCAGACAGCGTAAAGACGATTATCCATGCGATGCGCGATCAGAATGTCAAGCGACTCGTTGGGATCGCTTCTGCAGGAGAGTTGGATCACCCCGACGGGGGTTACCGTAACAAAGAGGGACTACCCGACTACTTGAAGCATGTATCGGCGGAGCACGTGCGAAACTACGAGGCGCTGCGTGACTCCGGCCTTGCATGGACTCTGATGTGCCCTGTGTTCCTCATAGAAGACATTCCGGTAGGAAGGGGACATTACATGTTCGAAGATCTTCCCCAGGGAAGCTACGAGACAGGCTATGCTGACCTTGCCCGGACGATGGCCGACCTTGTAGACCGACCGGAGTCTTTTGGGAAGCGCGTTGGCATTGTGAGTTTCAGGTAGGACAGAGTCGCCGAACATGCTATTGTAGCGGAAGAGTATTTTCAGAATAGGGCTTGATCATCTGAGAAATATACTATTGGCAGAGAACAGACTGAACTTCGAGTTTGAAAAAGTCCTAGTCCCCGCTGAGTCTCAGATTCACCGGACTCAGCGGGAAGACTATACCAGTATCAAGGCTCTGAGTCCCCACAGAATAGGCAGATAAGATTAACTTTGTTCAATGCGGGAGACTAAGAGCGGACAATAGTAGACCGAATTATATAATATTGTTAATTGAGTCTTGAATCAGAAGCACTTTTAAATTTATGTAATGCTTTAAAGAAATTAGATAAATTGCATTGATTATTATACTTTAACTTTTCATTTTAGCCCACTGATTAGTCTTGCAGATTGTATACAAGAATCTTTGAATTCAATTCTGTATGTATCCTGTTTCAAACTTCACGAGACTAACTACCCCAATTATATATAGCTCACAAAATTTAACGGAGGTTAATTATGTACCGAAGATTACTGCTGATCACAATAGTATCAGTCACATTGCTCTTTTTTATGGGGCATATTTTTTCCGGAGAGAACAATCCTCTTGTTCAAAGCTCCGGAAACAAATCAGGAAACAATCCAGGATATTCAGAAGCGGTCTTTCCAAATGTAAAGCTGCATCCGTCTTCCAATGTTCAGCAAACCGGAATTGAGATTACAAGAGATCCTAACAATCCCGGAATACTATTCAGCACTGGACTTACTTCAATCGGCGGCGGAAATACATTCACAAATTCAGGTGTATATGTTTCTACAAACGGCGGCTTCTCATGGAGAGGTAATGACACTCTTAACTCTCCTAAACAAAATGATCAGCGCGGATATCCTTCTCCTGTAATTGACAGGAACGGCAGATTTTATGTGACTCATCTAACTTCCGTAACAAGTTTTGGTTCGGTAACAGGTGTCGGAGTCAATTATTCAACTGACCGCGGATTGACATGGTCATCAACTGTGCAGATAGTCAATGATGTAAATGCCGAAAGAACAGTTGCCGCTACGGATGATTCACCGGTCAGTCCATATTATGGATATGTTTACAGCGCTTGGGGAACATCCTCATCACTGCCATCCACCGGCAGGGCATCAAGAACAACAGACGGCGGCGCAACCTGGTCATCACCTTTTACTTTGAATGCCCCGGCTTCAGGACGAAGCACTTTGGCGCATGATATTACATGCGGACCTAACGGTGAAGTATATACCGTTTGGACAATGGCTCTGCAATCCTCTCCAAACACTGAAGACTATGTTGGATTTGCAAAGTCAACAAACGGAGGAATATCATACACAACAACCAATAATGCATTTGATATCAATGGAATTAGATCTTCTTCATATAACGGCTGGGGGATTGCGGTAAATGGTTTTGCTAAGATCGCAGTTGACAAAAGTAACGGTCCGAGAAGAGGAACAATCTATATAGTAACTGCCCAGCAAAATCTTCCTCCGGCAGGAACTGATGCAGATATAGTTTTGAACAGATCAACAGATAACGGTGCTACATGGACATCCGGAATAAGAGTAAATCAGGACGGCATTAGCAGCGGCAAAGTACAGTTCATGCCTTCAATCTGTGTTGACGACGGTGGTATTGTTCATGTTGTATATTATGATAACAGAGCATTCCCGTCTGTAGGTGATTCATGTTCCGTTTACATTTCAAGTTCGCTTGACGGCGGCTCAACCTGGTCAGATGTTGAAATTGCTGACCATCACTTCAAACCAAAACAAGCAACAGGATTTAGCGGAGGATATTTTGGTGAATATACCGGAATTGCTTCAAGTCAGGGAAAAATTGTTGCCACTTGGATGGATGACAAAGGCGGCACACCCGGAGTATATAATGCGTGGAGCGGTGCATTGCAATCTGTAACATATCCGCTTAATTCATTTAATCTTCAGACGCCGGCATCCGGTGTTACCATTTCATCACTTGCAAATTCAAACACACCAATAACCATCACATGGGATACATCATCTGCAACCGCTTCTTATAAATGGATATTTGGCAGTCCGAATATTTCTACCAGGCTGTTAACTCTTCCATCTGTTTCCAACGTACTCACTATCACACGCGGTCAACTGGATCAACTGCTTGCAAGTGCAGGAGTTTCTCAGGGCGGACAATTGACCGGACAATGGGATGTGTGGGCCTTCAGAAATAATCAGGAAAATGATTCATTAAAATCAGCTAACGGTCCGAGATCTGTTATACTCAGAAGAGAACTTCCTCAGCTTTCATCGTTCTCTCTAAATAGTCCGGCATCCGGCACAACAGTCAATACATCTCAATTCAGCTTTGCAACTGTTGGTATCAATTGGACAAGATCAGGATCAGGTACTACTTACAAATGGAAATTCGGTTCACCAGCAATTGGCAATGTTGTTTTATCACTTCCATCAAATAACTCAGGTAGTGACTCAGTACTAACTCTTGCAAACAGAGGACTGGATGCAACTCTTGCAGGGCTCGGGCTTAATCCCGGAGATTCTGTATCAGGACAATGGGCAGTGTGGGCATACAGCGGATCAGACTCTCTCCGATCATCAAATGTTTTTAATATTACTCTTAAGAGAAAGCAGCGAGCAGATGTAATCATCGTTTACGATTCAACAACATCAGCCAGCAGAGTCTCAAGAGATTCAGTGATTGCAAATCTGAATGCGATGGGAATGAGCTATGATGTCTTCAATAGAGGAGTAAACATAAATACTTCTTCAATGTCATTCAGGCAATTCAAAAGAATTCTCCTTCTTGGTGAATCGTCATCTGTAATGTCAAATGCGATCAAGGATTCCCTCAAGTCTTATATGGCGTGGGGCACAGAATCTCAGAAAGCTAAGATCATGATAATGGCTGAAGATGTTGGTTTCCATTTTGACAGACCGGCATCGGTATTTTACGATCCGGTTTTTGCAAGGGAATATCTTGGTTTTGAATATGCATCAGATTTTCCCGGAGAAATAGGTGGAAAGGGATTGGTTGGTTCACTCACTAATCCTGACAAAACAGACAGTACAACCGGTCCGAGACCTGATGTGGTGAGGAAATCCGGTAGTGTTCCTGCTTATGAACTACATGAACTTTATAAATACAGGGAAACATCTTTGCTCAATGGCGTAGGCAGAATTGGTGTCACATACAATGTGTCAATAATGGCGATTGATGTTGAATCGTTAAGACGTGCCAATGACAGCCCTCCGGGATCTCCTGTAAGAAGATTTCTGAAAGGCGCATTGGATTTTGTTGACGGAATACTTACTGTCTCGGTTAATAATATCAGCGCCGAGATTCCGGATGTTTTCTCAATATCTCAAAACTATCCGAATCCGTTTAATCCGAATACAAAGATCAACTTCAGTCTACCGGCAAAGTCGGCAGTAACTCTCAGAGTATATGACATCCTCGGAAAGGAAGTAATGACACTTCTCAATGATGTAAAAGCTCCGGGAGTGTATCAGGCAGATTTTGTTGCCGCTGATCTTGCAAGCGGAACTTACTTCTACAGAATAGATGTGAAAGAAGAAAACAGCGGAAGAGCTTTCTCTGAAACAAAAAGGATGATATTGCTGAGGTAAAATCTGTTATGAGTTGAAAGTTGAAAGTTGCCTGCCCGGCTCAGACGGGAGAGTTGAAAGTTGCCTGCCCAGCTCAGACGGGAAAGTTGAAAGTTGCCTGCCCGGCTCAGACGGGAAAGTTGAAAGTGTTGGAATTAGCTAAGTCTAAATAAATCTTGAGCAAGGCACCTCTCCCCGAGGGATTGGCCTGTCCGCAGTCAGCTAATTTAAAACACTCTCTGCAGGCCGGCCTGCCCAATTGCCAGTAAATTGCGGAATGTATGCTGGAAGGCAGGCGGGGTTGAGGTGAGGGTGATTTGCATAAGTGTTACTATCAGATCAAGAAATCAAGTTCTCAATTCGTAATTCCTAATTCGTAACTCCTAATTCTCATAGTCTATTGATAGTATAAACCGATTACCATATTTTTAAAACAAGCAATAATCCTTTTTTCCTAAACCAAAATTTACAAACAAATGCATCGCAAGTTATTCTTATTTTCATTGCTGATACTTGGCGTTGTTGCATTCATGGGTCAGAAAGCAGTGGAAGAAGACCCGAGATGGAACATCCCTAATTCAGCAGCTTACCTTTCAGGTGATTATGTACCGCTTCCAACAATTAACAATGACATTCAGCAGTTCACTTATTCTCCAAGGACTATAATTTCTCCGATTGGAGTGCTGACAACATTTCCAAACGTCAGAGTATTACCTTCTACGGTTATGCAGCAATCTGAAGTTATAATTGTAAGAGATCCGAATAATCCAAATATATTGTTCGGTTCATCAAATGCTGCAAGAACTTCAGGCGGCTCGTTCATCAGTGAAGGTGTTTATGTGTCAACCGACGGTGGTTTTACATGGAGAGGTTCAGATACAGTCAATACTGCCAATCTTAATGATCAAAGAGGTGATCCGGGTCCGGCAATTGACAAGAACGGAAGATTCCATCTTACACACCTTACCTCTGCCACCAACTTTGGCGGAGTTACAGGTATCGGTTCAAACTATTCAACAGACAGAGGGCTCACTTGGCAGCCGACAGTGTCTATGGTCAATGATGCCAATGCAGATAAAAATCTCGCCGGTACGGATGATTCACCTACAAGTCCATATTACGGAAATGTTTATTGCGCATGGACTACATTTGCAACTTCTCCTGCAACAGGAAGAGGTTCGAGAACTACGAACGGCGGAGTAACATGGGAAACACCCGTAGTACTTAACACGGGCTCGGGTGGAAGATTCGCACAAGGTCATGATGTTGCATGCGGTCCTAACGGAGAAGTCTATGCAGTATGGACAATGGGTAATTCAGCGTCTCCATTCACTGAAGACTTTGTAGGAGTTGCTAAATCAACCAACGGCGGAGCAAATTATGTAACAACAGAAAATGCTTTCGATGTGAATGGAAGCAGATCATCTTCATTCAACGGATGGGGAATAAGAACTAATGGTTTCCCGAGAGTTGCAGTTGACAAGACCAACGGTCCAAGAAGAGGCTGGATTTACATTGTTACAAGTCAACTCAATCTTCCTCCCGCAGGTACCGATGCAGACGTGATCCTTAACAGATCATCTGACGGTGGTGCAACATGGTCAACAGGTATAAGAGTTAATCAGGATCCACTCAATAACGGAAAGGTTCAATTCTTCCCTGCAGTCTGCGTTGATGATGCCGGCGGTTTGAACATTGTTTATTATGATAACAGAGCATTCCCGTCAGTTGGAGATTCAGCTACTGTTTACATTTCCAGATCAATAGACGGAGGAACAACTTTTACAGATGTTGAAGTTGCAGATCACCATTTCAAACCAAAGCCATCAACAGGTTTCGGCGGCGGATATATGGGTGATTATATCGGCATTACTTCCAGCGTAGGAAAAGTTGTGGCAATATGGATGGATGATAAAGCAGGTGTTGCAGGATTTTATAATGCTTGGACAGGTGCTCTTCAAACAGTAACTTATCCGCTAAATGCATTCAATCTTCAAACACCGCCATCAGGCGCAAGAGTTGTTTCATTCCCGAATTCAAATACGCCTATCACCATAACCTGGGATACTTCGGCATCAACTGCTTCTTATAAATGGATATTCGGAAGCCCGACTCCGAATCCGAGAATTCTTACAGTACCTTCTTCTTCCAATCAGCTTACAGTAACTGCAGGTCAGCTTGATAACATTCTTGCAGGACTTGGTCTTGCTCAGGGAGATTCTATCACAGGCCAGTGGGATGTTTGGGCATTCCAGAATAATCAGAACAATGATTCATTGAAGTCAACAAACGGTCCGAGAACGATCACATTCAGAAGGGGAGTGCCTCAGCTTACTTCCTTCGCTTTGAATTCACCTCCTTCCGGAACAACCGTTACAACTTCTCCATTCAATGGATCAATAATCAACATTGACTGGAACAGGTCAGGACAAGGAACAACATATAAATGGAAGTTCGGTTCACCTGCAATTACAAATGTTAGATTATCTTTGCCTTCTAACGGCAACGGATATGATTCAAATCTTACAGTTGTAAACAGCGGTTTGGACCTCGTCCTTGGCGGACTCGGACTTAACCCCGGTGACTCTCTCGTTGGGCAGTGGGCTGTTTGGGCTTACAACGCATCAGACTCATTGAGATCGTCAAATGTATTTAACATAACTCTGAAGCGTCAAGCAAGAGGCGATGTTGTCGTTGTATATGATTCCACAATTACAGGTTGCAGAACATCAAGGGATTCTGTTCTTGCAAATCTAAATACTCTTGGTGCAACTTATGATCTCTTCAATAGAAAGGGAAATACGACCGGTACATCGTCAATCTCTTTCAGAGGTTACAAGAAGGTCATATTACTTGGTGAAGGTACTTCAGTTATGTCTAATGTTGTAAAAGATTCAATTAAGTCATATCTGGCTTCAGGAACTTCCACAGTAAAGGCAAAGCTTGTAATAATGGCTGAAGATATTGGCTATCATCTTGACAGAAGTGCTTCGACTTATTATGATCCGACTTTTGCAAGAGATCAGCTTGGATTTGAATTCATTGCTGACAGGCCGGGAACACTTGGTACAAGAGGCATTGTAGGTGTTACAACAAATCCGGGTGCAGCAGACAGTACTGCAGGTCCATGGCCTGATGTATTGAGAAAGTCAGCAACCATTCCTGCAAACCAATCTTACACATTGTATAAATTCAGATTATTCCCTGATTCGCTTAACGGCACGGGAAGAATCGGAACAACTTACAATGTTGCAGTATTTGGAGTTGACCTTGAATCAATGAGATCAACACCTGACAGTCCTCCCGGATCTGCAGCAACCAGAATTGTAAAAGGAGGATTGGACTTTGTTGACGGATTGATTACTTCAATCAGCAATACTTCAAGCGGAATCATTCCGGAAGTATTCTCATTGTCACAGAACTATCCGAATCCGTTCAACCCAAGTACAAAAATTAATTTCAGCATTCCTCAGCAATCACAGGTAACACTGAAAATTTATGACGTACTTGGAAAGGAAGTAATGACATTGGTAAATGATGTTAAGAGCCCAGGAAATTATGAAGTGGAATTCAACGCTTCAAATCTCTCGAGCGGTGCATACTTCTATAAAATTCAGGCAGGAAAATTCTCTGATATAAAGAGAATGATGCTAATCAAATAGAATTAAGATTAGGAATTACGAA
Organism: uncultured Ignavibacteria bacterium; assembly: GCA_937924675.1. Classification (GTDB taxonomy): domain Bacteria; phylum Bacteroidota; class Ignavibacteria; order Tepidaquicellales; family Tepidaquicellaceae; genus JADJAH01. The sequence goes on from CALEVL010000260.1 coordinate 11,992, forward strand.
TTAAGAATTGACCATGAAAAGTTTGTGGTTAATTTGAATTTCGAATTTGTAATGAAGTTGTTCAAGAAAGCCCGCGGCAATTGTCGCGGGTTTTTTGTTTTTCAATCAAGCCCTTTTGTTCCACCCACGGCGGAGATGCGAGAATTAGGAATTACGGATTAAGAATTAGGAATTGCAGAATCATTTTCATTAATACACCAACCAGCCCACAAATTCATTTGTGGGCAAGCATAAGTTGCGGGCAAAAAGTGTTTTGGGCAACATTCAATGAACTCAGCCCACAACTTCAGTTGTGGGCATAATGAGTTGTGGGTACTGGTAATATGATGTTTGACATGCTCCGCCCACAAATA
>CALEVL010000261.1 GCA_937924675.1 uncultured Ignavibacteria bacterium
TTTCCAGCTTGATTTCGAATGAATTTTCGAAACCCAAAAACGTTTTGGACAGCAGTGAACAAATTCATTTTTGTTTATTGAAATTCATACGTGATTGATGTAACTTTTCCGCCATGAAACTTGCTATTACTCCTTTACTATCCCGCACGCTCTGATGGAACATGAAAATGTCACTCCCGTTGCAGGCAAATCGAAAGCTGATGATCTGATTCTTATAGATAATGCCCTGAAAGGCAATCAGGCTTCTTACGAAAGACTGATGAAGAAATATTATCAGCTTATCTATAATCTGGTTTACAGAATGATCTCCCGAAAAGAAGACGTGGAAGACCTGACTCAGGAAGCATTCATAAAGGCATTCAATTCTCTGCACAACTTCGACAAGCAGTTTGCATTCTCAACATGGCTCTTTAAGATTGCTACAAACAATGCCATCGATTATCTCCGGAAGAAAAAGCTTGCAACTTTCTCAATTGACAAGGATTTTGATTCTGATGATAATGACATGAAGTTCGAGATTCCTGACAATGAATATAAGCCTGACAGGATAATGATGGACGACCAGATGAAAACTGTTCTGGAGGAAGCAATTGAATCTCTTCCGCCTAAGTACAAACTTGTAATTGTAATGAGGCATAAACAGGAAAAGGAGTATGAGGAAATTGCACAAGAGCTGAAGATACCTTTGGGCACGGTAAAGGCTCACATCTTCCGCGGAAGAGAATTACTCAACAAATATCTTAAAGACAAGATCAAGAATTACTGATCTCCAATATTTTTATAATTCATTTACACCGAGATACTCATGCAGAATGAAACGCCATTGATGAAACAATACCGGAAGATCAAAGAGAAATATCCGGAGACAGTCTTGCTCTTCAGAATGGGCGATTTCTTTGAAACTTTCGAAGACGATGCGATAATATCTTCCAAAGTACTTGGCATAACTCTTACCAAACGCTCCAACGGTGCTGCTTCTGAAGTTCCGCTTGCCGGCTTTCCGCATCACGCTCTTGATAACTATCTTCCAAAACTTGTAAATGCAGGTTACAGGGTAGCGATTTGCGAACAACTCGAAGATCCGAAATTCGCCAAAGGTATAGTGAAAAGAGATGTCATCGAGGTTGTTACACCCGGTGCAAATTTCTCGGAGAAAATACTCGATCACAAGTCAAACAATTTCCTCGCCGCCGTATTCATCAGAGATAACATTTGCGGATTCTCATTCTGTGACGTCTCTACGGGAGAATTTGCAACTTCGGAGATACATGCTTCTGCGCTTCTGTCACAACTCGAAATTATTAATCCCTCTGAAATCCTGATTTCCAAGCGAGATAAGGAAAAGACATACAATGCTCTGAAGTTTGATCCGGATGCGACATTCAGCGAATCAGCAAGAAGATTTGTCGTGACCAAAGTTGATGACTGGGTCTTTAATCTAGATTATGCCAAGGAATTGCTCACGGCACATTTCGGCACACATTCACTTAAAGGCTTTGGCATAGAGAATCTTCGTGAAGGTGTAATTGCAGCCGGCTGCATACTTAGTTATCTGAATGAGACTCAGAAGAACAACATTCCGCACATCAGGAAAATCTACAATTACGACTATACAGATTACATCATTCTCGATCCTTCAACAAAGAGAAACCTCGAGATAACTTCATCCATGACCGGAGGTGCAAGAGAAGGATCGCTCATATCTGTTCTTGATAATACACGCACTGCTATGGGCGGTAGACTCATGAAGAAATGGATTGCAAGACCTCTGAAGAAAATTGATGAAATTAGAAAGAGACATAGCGCAGTTAAAGAACTTCTTGAGAATAAGAACGACAGGAAAATACTTGCTGAAGAATTGAAATCAGTTGCAGACCTTGAACGGTTGATATCCAAGATATCTACAGGCAGGGCTATTCCGCGGGATATTGTACAGCTAAAGGTTTCTCTGATAAAGATCATCGAGATAAAAAAGAAGCTCGTCGCTTTTCCGGCTGAATTTCTCAAAGCACTTGAAAGTGCACTGACTGGTCTTGACAAGCTTATTATTCAAATCGAGAAATGCATCAATGAGAACTTCATCAGCGGTATTGATAAGTATGGAGTGATCAACAAGGGGTTTGATTCACAGCTTGATGAGATAAAAGACATTCTCATCAACGGGAAAACATGGATGGAAAATTTTCAGAGCAGGGAAAGAAAAAGGACAGGAATAAATTCTCTGAAAGTTGACTTCAACAGAGTATTCGGATATTACATTGAAGCTACCAAGGCAAATCTGGACAAGATTCCTCCTGATTATGTAAGGAAGCAAACGCTTGTCAATGCCGAGCGATTCATTACCGAAGAGCTTAAGCAATACGAGGAAAAAATTCTGAATGCAGAAGAAAAGATAAATGCAATCGAATCCAGAATTCTTCAGGAGCTCAGGGAATTCATACTTGGATTTACTGAAGACATACAGAAGAATGCTTCGGCAGTTGCAACACTTGATGCACTGCTAAGCTATGCAGATGTATCAGAAGCATACGAGTACACTCTTCCTGAAATGAATGAGTCGGATTCAATAGAAGTGATTGACGGAAGGCATCCGGTGATTGAAAGACTCTTGCCTGCAGGAGAGAAGTATGTTGCCAATGATGTAAAGGCGGATACCGGCGAGAATCAGATTCTCATCATAACCGGCCCGAACATGAGCGGAAAGTCAAGCTACCTCAGGCAAACCGGACTCATTGTTCTTCTGGCTCAGATAGGTTGCTTCGTACCTGCCAGAAGCGCAAAGATCGGGATAGTGGACAAGATCTTCACGCGCGTAGGTGCATCAGATAATATTTCCAAAGGCGAAAGTACGTTCCTTGTTGAAATGCATGAGGCTGCAAACATATTGAACAACGCCACTTCAAAGAGTCTGATCCTGCTTGATGAGATTGGCAGAGGAACAAGTACTTATGACGGAATTTCTATTGCATGGGCAATGACCGAGTATCTGCATGAGAATCCGAAGGTGAGAGCCAAAACACTTTTTGCAACACATTACCATGAGCTGAATGCGCTTGCAGACAAGTATGCAAGAATAAAAAATCTGCGTGTTGAAGTAAAAGAATACAACGACAAGATCATATTTCTTCGAAAAATAAATGAAGGCACCGCTGACCACAGTTACGGCATTCAGGTTGCGCAAATGGCAGGACTTCCGGAGGCCGTTACAAAACGCGCCAAAGAGATCCTTCATGCTCTTGAAGACAGGGACTACAGGCGCAAACTCAAAGATGAATTTCAGATCAATATGTTCGAAGCAGCAGTTGAACAAGTTGCCGCTGATTCTGCCGATTCCCGCTTAGATGAACTTATCGCAAGATTAAAGGAGATCGACATCAACTCATCAACACCGCTTGAAGCAATGACCTTTCTCAAGAACATGAAGGATGATTTCTGCAAGGAATAATTTCTATTTCTTTTTCTTTGGAGATTTCTTCATGATCCTTTCTCCAGTGGCAGCATCCAGTTTGAACTGAGCCGCACCGCCTTTTGTGAAGATCCAGAAATGATACTGAAGTCCTGATTTAGTTTCTACAAGTTTCCATTTCAGAACCTTGCTGCCTGATGTTGATTCCGCATTTTGTTTTGCATCTGAGAAGCTGATCAGATTTTCTCCGGCAATTAGTTCGTAATCGAACGGTCCGTCTTCAGATTTGATTCCGAATATCCTTTGCCCTGAAATATCAATATTCAGTTTGAGAGAACTCCCTGAGTTTGTAATGACCTCTGTCTCCCAGTAGATGTTATCTTTGGCAAATTTCTTTTCGGCTCTTACTATATTTCCAATGACGGCTTCTGCTGTCACATTGAGTGCCGTTTCGATTTCGCTGGTTGAATTTCCGGAATAGGTTTGAGATGAGTCGAAGCGATGACTTGCGCCTGCAATCTTGCAATTAACACAATACTGAAAAAACAGAATTACAATTGCCGAGAAAGCTAATGAAGTTTTCATACGTTTCATTATAAGATTTCATGCCTGCCGCTTAAATAAACTAACTAAGCATCAAACTTAACATGCAAATTTCCGAAACCATGAATTACATCCGTTACTACTTCCTGCCCGGACGTGGAATTGACAATGATCTCCAGATACCTTTGCCGCGGTATTTTGCAAGATAGACTATTTGTCCGATATGATAGCCGATGTGAGTCAATTGCCTGTTGATTGCTTCTATCACAGTATGCGCTTCCTTTCTGATATAAACAATTTTTCCGAGATCGTCAGGAGTAAGGGATTCAATTGCATCAAACAGACATTTCCATCCTGATTCCCATCTTGACAGGATATCATCTTTGTCGGTATAGAAGAGTCTTTCAAATTCGTCATCCCGCATTCTCGTTTCTTTTTCTCCGTCAGTAGTAAGAAAATCAGTCCATCTTGAATGCATATTGCCGCTTACATGTCTGATGATGATAGCAATGCTGTTTGAGTCTTCATCCGGCTGCCAGAAAAAGTCTTCATCCTTGATTTGATGAAATGATTTATCGCCGAGATCTTTGAGTTTGTGAAATTCCTTCAGCACACTTTTTAAATAATTGTTTCCGACCATTTCCAACTCATTTTTAATTTGAAGATTAGTTTATTGCAGATTCTTTTACATTTCCTTCAGGACTCTTCTCAGGGGCTTGTCATCTCTCGGCAAAAATCCGGGCAGAGACCGGTTAACCGTCTGGATCAGACTCTCGGGCACATACTCCCCTTTCGGATCAGAGATCACCTTTATCTTCGAGAGCTTTTCTTCCGTGTCAAAATAAATAATCAATTCATTACCCTCAATTCTGTTCAGTCCGTTCCCCCTGTCTTGCTCGTACATAAAATAAATGCTTCGTGCATTTCCCGTTACATCGATGTTCGAGATTTTATCATCGTCGAATCTTATGGCAATTTCATTTCCGCTGATCTGATCAAATCGTACGGCAAAATTTGAGTCAGCGTTCTTTGAGATTGCAAATGATTCTGCTGATCCCTGCATTTCGGAAATTCTCTTTGCATAGATTGACTGAAGCTTCTTTCCGGGAAGTTCGGCATAAATCGAATCTCCCGTGAGCTGAAGATTATCCTGCCATACTATCGGCTGCCTGTTAAGTGAAATCGTTTCAACTTCTTTGAAATACTTTGCTTCACCGCACTTGGAGAAGAAATTATCCCTGATGATCTCCACGTTGCTTAAGGCAACGTAACTCTCGGGATAAGTCCTTACTGCAAGCATTGTATCGCAATTGATCATCAATGTATCTCTATTGTCCTCTATCTGTATGAGCATTGCATTAGATGTGAGCTTTGTAAATCTGTCCCTTTCAAAATTCTCGAGGCGGTCTGCATAAGCAACGGTGTTGTTATTAACGCTGTTGATGCTGACATTGCCTGTTGCAACCGACCTTCTTTCATTCGAGTAATTAGTTGCCGTATCGGCTTTGATAATGGTTGAATCACTTTCAATAATTACATTGCTTCTTGCAAAAGTTCTTCCTTCCCTCTTGAGAAAGTCTATCTTATCAGCGCGTATAGTTGCCGAATCAGTTGTTACTATTACATTCCCTGTTGCGTAAGACTCTTCAGAATTCCTTAAGTATATCAACTCATCTGACGTAATCCTGTAATCGGGATTTACAATTATCACATCCCCTTTAAAAAATGCCTTGGCATCATTGAAAGTATAAACTCCGTTATCGGAACGCAATGTTGCATTAGGGTCTTTAAGAGTTACCGCACCGTTGCAAACGGCTCTGCGTTCATCGCCGTAATAGACAGCCTTGTCCGTAAACAATGTAAGAGTGTCCTGGTAGATTCTCACATTACCGGTTAGCTCAACTCTGTTTGTTGTCATGTATTGAATTGCAGAATTACAGAAGACTTTCACATTGCCCTGAACGAATTCAACATCCCCTTTAGCTTCACGAATACTCTGGCCGTCAACTATTCTGCCTGTGAGTTCTTTTGCATTCTTCAGCTCAATCTTATCCTGAGCAATTGCACTCTTACCTGCCAAATTAAAGAGTGCCGAAAGTATCAGCAAATTGAATAGGATAGATGAACCGTAACGGTTTAAGATGTTTGTTTTCATTTTGTAAATGTTCCGCTCACTCTAAAGATCCGGTAATTTGACAGACTCTGGTCAGATTCAAATCCATAACCTTCAATCTCTTCATTAGGTGTTTTGATCTTAACAAACTCTTCAGTGCTAACTTTTCTTGTTGTATTATTCCAGTATAGCCGGCTTGTGTTTAGTCGTATGCTGTCAGAACTTACCACCATTACGGAATCGAAAATCTCTATATCCTTAGTCTTGTCATTTATTTTTCCTCTCTTCCCGGTAAGCGTCGAAACTATTTTTTCATCTTTGTAGAATTCTACTTTTGCACCGCTGTCAATAAGCGTGTATGCGCTTTCTGTATAAACTGAAATGTGCCCGGCAAACAGAACTGCCTTTGTTACAGAAGAGTCTGTAAACAATACGCTTGAATTCCAGCTTTCGTGAGTGGGAGTTTCCTTGCCTATAACATCAGAACTTGCAGGTTTGAATTTATCTTCACATGAGGACAGTGTGAGCAGAGCAATTGCAATGATTATGAAATGTCCGGTTTTCATTTCAGTTCACAACCCTTCTTCAAGGAGTCTGTGCATATGTATCATGCCAATTGGTTTCTTGTACTTGTCCCCCACAATAAGCTGAGTGATCTTGTTGTTCTCCATATACTCTAACGCAGTTATTGCAAGCATATCGGGAGATATTATCTTCGGCTCACTGTTCATTATATCTTTCGCCATTGTATCTCCAAGTCTTTCCAGACCTTTGCCGAGAAGCCTTCTGATGTCACCGTCCGTAATAATCCCTGCAATTTTTCCTTTCTTAACAACGCATGTACACCCAAGCCGTTTTGAGGAGATCATATATATTACATCTTTGAGCCCTGCATTATCAGTTACAACAGGGATATCATCATTCATTGCCATGATGTCTTCAACTTTCAGCAGGAGTCTTTTCCCCAGATTTCCGCCCGGATGAAACATGGCAAAATTCTCAGGAGTAAAACCCTTGATCTCAAGAAGTGCTATGGCAAGTGCGTCACCAAGTACGGCAGCAGCAGTTGTAGAAGATGTCGGAGCAAGATTGTGCGGACAAGCTTCTTCCTTAACAGAAGCATCCAGTACAGCGTCCGAAAGACGGGCAAGCTCGGAATTTACATTTCCGACTATTGAGATTATCTTTATATCAAGCAGTCTGAGATTCGGAATTATTTGCTTTATCTCTGATGTATCACCACTCTTTGAAATTATCAGTGCAACATCTCCCTTTCTTAACACACCAAGATCACCATGGGCACTGTCTGCCGAATGAAGAAAAATTGATAAGGTGCCCGTAGAGTTGAATGTTGCCACAATCTTCTGCGCTATTATTCCCGACTTCCCAATCCCTGTTACAACAACATTGCCGTCGCACTTCAGGATAATGTCAACCGCTTCCCGGAAATTCTTTGCAAACTCCTCATTATCAAAACGGCGTTCAATATCGGTAATTGATTTCCTTTCAACAGATACGACTCTCTTGCCTGCCTCTGCGGCATCTTTACGCCTCTTTCCCATCACCATCAAGTAGTTAATAACATTTTATAAGTGGGTTATTATAATTATAATGACCTTCTTTTAAAATAACATTATGTATGATAAGCAAAGGCGATGAGATCGTTGTAGATGTTGATGAACTTAGTTCCGAAGGTAAAGGCGTATCCAGAGCAGAAGGAGGCTTTGTTGTATTTTCAGCGGGCACATTGCCCGGAGACAAAGCACGTGTAAAAATAACAAAGAAGAAAAGTGCTTATGCCGAGTCACAATTATCAGAACTTATTTCCCCGTCACCCAACAGAATTCCCGCCGAGTGCAGTCACTTTGGTATTTGCGGAGGCTGCAAAGTTCAGAATCTGAAATATGAAAACCAGCTTAGATTCAAAACGGGCATTGTGCGAAATGCAATTCAAAGAATTGGAGGATTTGATTTTTCCGAGATACCAGATGCAATAGCGAGTCCGGAAATTTTTTACTACCGGAACAAGATGGAGTTCTCATTTTCTGATGATGTATGGAGAACTGATCCGAAAGAAACTTCCGAGGTCAAATTTGCGCTTGGACTCCACGTTCCGGGATTTCACTCCAAGATCGTAAACATAGATGAATGCCGGCTGCAGTCGGATGTATCAAACAAGATCCTTAACATCACAAGAAATTTCTTTGAAGCAAAAGAAGTAAGAAGCTACACAACCAAGACTCATTCAGGTTATTTAAGATTTCTAATAATCCGACAGACCAAAAGGACCTCACAGCTTATGGTCAATCTTATCACAAGCGAATATGATGAAGTTCTGACCAAAGAATTTTCAGATCATCTTCTTTCAGCAATTCCCGAAATCAGTACAATCATAAATTCTGTTTCGCGCCGAAAGGCACAGATAGCTGTAGCTGATGAGTCTTTCGTTATTCATGGCTCGGGTATGATGAATGAAAAACTAAGGTCGGCAACAGGAAGAGAATTCATTTTTGACATCTCACCCGGTTCATTTTTTCAGACCAATATTTTTCAGTGCGAGAAACTCTTTGATACTGCCGTTGAATTTGCCGACATAAAGAGTGATGACAAAGTGCTTGATCTTTATTGCGGAACCGGAGCTATCTCATTCTTCCTTTCAGAGAAAGCAAGATCTGTTACAGGTGTAGAACTTGTTGAAGATTCTATAATTGATGCCAGAAAAAACGCTGAGCATAACGGCATAGCAAACTGCACGTTCGTAGTTTCTGATATTAAGGATTATCTTGAATCGAATGAAAGTCAGAAGAATTTTTCTGTTGTTATGCTTGATCCTCCGCGCTCAGGACTGCATCCTGCAATCAGCGAGATACTTTCATTTTCCACATACCGAAAGATTGTATATGTGAGCTGTAATCCTCAAACACAGGCGCGTGACCTTCAATTGATCTGTGCAAAAGGAAATTACAGAATAGATCGTGTACAGCCCTTTGACATGTTTCCTCATACAGTTCATGTTGAGAACATTGTCAGTTTGGAGAAAGTGTAGTTTTTTTGAGACAAACGAACTTATTTGAACTCATTAAACTTTTATTGAGTTGTTTCGTCTAATTGCTGCGGACATCACTCTCAAATAATTATCAAGTAAATTTTGAGATTCTTATTTGAATGACTTTCAATAAGCAAGTCTATTTATTAAGTTTTAACTAACCAAAAGAAAACCACATATCCCGTATCTCTACGTCTTTATGAAATAAAATAGGAAGTAATCATGGCAAATCAGGTAATGGATTCGCTAAGCGGATCAAAGAACAATATACTTTGGGTTGACGACGAAATTGAGTCGCTCAAGTCGAGCATAATGTTTCTTAAGCAAAAGGGTTATAATGTTCAGGAAGCTACAAACGGAGAGGATGGCGTAAATCTTATACGCTCGAATGAGTTCGATCTGGTATTTCTCGATGAAATGATGACTGGAATGGGCGGGCTTCAGACGCTATTAGAGATCAAAGACATCAGGCCAAGTCTGCCGGTAGTAATGGTAACAAAGAATGAAACCGAAAGTCTGATGGAGGATGCCATCGGCAACAAGATATCAGACTATCTCATCAAACCTGTGAACCCCAATCAGTTGCTTCTTGTGATAAAAAAGATGCTCGAATCAAAACGCTTAAAAGGCAGTCAGGTTTCCAAAGATTACATTCAGGAGTTCAACAACATTTCTTATTCAATGATGGAAGGTCCGGGCTGGCAAGAGTGGATCGATATTCATGTTAAGATGACCGGCTGGGAACTTGAGCTTGACGAGCATCCGGCTCTCGGACTTAAGCAGACAATTCTGGATCAAAAGAAGGAATGCAATAATGAGTTCTCAAAATATGTTGAGAAGAATTATCTCGACTGGGTAAATTCAAAAGGCAGCAAGCCAACGCTTTCAAATGAAGTGATGGATAAGTTTGTTATACCGGAACTTAACACTGACAAGTCTGTCTTCTTTTTTCTCATTGATTGCATGAGAATGGATCAGTGGATGGTGATGGAAAAATATCTCTACGAATATTTCAAGATCAGCAAGGATTATCATTACTCAATATTGCCGACGGCAACACCTTACAGCAGGAATGCAATATTCTCAGGTCTCTTCCCATCCGATATTGAGAAGCACTATCCGGAACTTTGGAAGAAGAATGATGATGATGAGAACAGCAAGAATAATTACGAGAAAGAATTTCTTGAGAAGCTTCTTGAAAGAAGGCGCATTAAGCTCAGAAATGAGGTCAAGTACACGAAGATAATGGATTCAAATTTCGGAAGAGGAATAGAGAGCAAAATCCTGTCATATTGCAACAATCATCTCAATGCAATTGTGATCAACTTTGTAGATATGATCGCTCACTCAAGAAGCGATAATGCAATACTCAAAGAAATTGCACCTGATGAATCAGCATACAGATCGCTGACAGAATCATGGTTTGAGCACTCTTCTTTCTTTGGCATGCTCAGACAATTGTCAACACGAAAGGATGTTAAGATAATATTGACAACTGATCACGGAAGCATCAGATGTCTTCACGGAGTCAAAGTTCTGGGTGATAAGGAAACTTCAACAAATCTCCGGTACAAGTGCGGCAGAAATGTGAAAGCTGATCCAAGGCATGCCGTGTTTGTTAGAAATCCTGTTGACTACAAGCTTCCAAAAAGGAACGGTATGGTTAACTACATCATTTCCAAGGAAGATTTTTATTTCGTTTATCCGACAGATTACCACAAATATCTGAATCAGTATAATGATACATTCCAACACGGTGGAATCTCGATTGATGAAATGATACTTCCTGTTATTACACTTGACCCGAAAGTTTGACAATTGCAAAGGAAATACTTTCCGGTTCTCCGGAAGAAACTTTTCATTGCGGTTATGATTTTGCCGAAACTCTTGAACCCGGTGATCAGGTAATTTTCACCGGGCCGCTTGGCTCCGGCAAGACACAATTCATCAAAGGCATCTGTTCATATTTTGGAATTAAAGACCATGTAAACAGCCCAACCTTCATAATAGTAAATGAATACGAAGGAATCAAAAACGGCGAACTTCTGAACATTTATCACTTTGATCTTTACAGAATCAACTCCCCGAAAGAACTTGATGAAGTAGGTTTAGAAAGTTATTTCGGAAAGGATTCTATCTGCCTGATTGAATGGGGAGAAACCGCTTCGGAAAGATTTCCCTGTGCAAAAACCATAACGATGGATTACGGTGTGAATGAAAATGAAAGAACAATAAAGTTACTCACCTCTTGAATATACTCCTGATAGACACATCTGCATCATGCGCCGAGTTCGGATATTCTTCCGGCAATGAAATCATTCACAGCTACAAAAATTGCGACAGGAATTCCGCTGATACTCTTGCATTCAGGATTGACAGATTTTACAAGGAAGCCGGGATCAAACCATTTGAGACTGAGATAGTAAGTCTTTCAAACGGTCCGGGTTCTTTTACCGGTCTTCGCATTGGATTGGCTTTTGCAAAAGGTTTTTGCTTTGCGGCAAACTCCAAACTGCTTAAGATAAGTTCGCTTGACATTCTTGCAGAAAGGGCAGGAGCAATTGAACACAAGTTCATTGCTGTTATCTGTTCCAATCCAGGTGAGGGCGAATACTATTACGCTGTCTATGAAAATATTAACGGTAATACTGAAAGAGTTTCAGATTATTCAATCGCATTGTCCGATTTTATTGCTGCAATGAATTTCCCTGTTGTATCCGATAAATTTTTGCCGGAACATTTCGAAAGCACAATCGAGCTGAACATGTTAACATCTTCTTCATTGAGTTCTCATTTGAGAATTGCAATCCGCAGAGCGGGGCTGGGAGTCTTTGCAGACATCTCGAATGCTGAACCCTATTACATGAAAGAGTTCACGATCAGAAAGTAATTTTATTTAGGCTTTAACTTCTTTATTTTCAGCAATAATAAATTTTATGGCCTGGTTTAAGCGATCCAAAGAAAACATTTCAAAGGATACACAGAAATCTGACATACCGGACGGTTCTTGGATTAAGTGCAGTGAATGCAGTGAGATGATGCATAAAAGGCAGTGGGAAGCGAACCTATACTTATGCATCAAATGCGGTCATCACTTCAGGATCGGAAGCGAAGAGTATTTCCGGATTCTTATTGATGAAGGCACATTTCGGGAAATGGACAAGAAGATCCGTTCACTTGATCCTCTCGAGTTTGTTGATACAAAGCCATACAAGAAAAGAATTGAAGATACCATAAAGAGTTCAGAGCTTTATGACGCAATCAGAACAGGAACCGGAAAGATGAATGGGATAAATGTTGTGATTGCTTGCATGGACTTCGGCTTTATAGGCGGAAGTATGGGAAGCGTTGTCGGTGAGAAGATAAGCAGGGCAATAGACAAATCACTCAAGACAAAAGACCCGCTCATAATCATTTCTTCAAGCGGCGGCGCCAGAATGATGGAAGGTGCCATATCTCTGATGCAGCTTGCAAAGACGAGCACAAAACTCGCAAAGCTTGATGACGAAAAGATTCCATACATTTCAGTTCTAACAAATCCAACAACCGGGGGTTCAACCGCTTCATTTTCAATGCTTGGCGATTTCAACATTGCAGAACCAAATGCATTGATCGCTTTTGCGGGACCGCGCGTAGTAAAGCAGGCAACCGGAAAAGATCTTCCTCCGGGATTTCAGAGATCCGAGTTTGTTCTCGAACACGGCTTCATAGACTTCATAGTTAACCGCAAAGAACTCAAAACAAAGATCACAACCTTATTTAAGCTTATTTCCTGTTGATGAAAGTTGTAAAAGTTATTTCTTCAATGCAGGAGATTTCCGATTACTTCAGATGCACCGGAAAGAAGATTGCTTTGGTTCCGACAATGGGATATCTGCACGAAGGACATACATCGCTTATGCTGAATGCGCGCGGGCTTGCTGACATTGTTGTAGCTAGTATATTCGTAAATCCTACTCAGTTCGGCAAAGGAGAGGACTTCGGAAAGTATCCCAGGGATTTTTCCAGAGATTCCTACATTTGCGAGAAGTCCGGAGTTGATTACATATTTTATCCTGAAGTTGAGGAAATGTACAAAGGCAATCCTCTGACATCAATTACAGTAAGTAACATTTCAGAAAAGCTTGAAGGCAGCTTCAGACCCGGACATTTTACGGGGGTTGCAACCGTTGTTGCCAAACTTCTGAATATAACAAAGCCCCATACCATTCATCTTGGAAGCAAGGATGCTCAGCAGAATGCTGTTCTGAAGAGGATGATCGCTGATCTTAATTTTGATACAAAGCTTGTAGTATGTCCTACGATACGTGAGGACAACGGACTCGCAATGAGTTCACGGAATACATATCTGACACCCGAGCAAAAGGAAAGTGCAGCTTCGCTTTACATTATTCTGGTAGAAGGAGTGAGGATGATAACCGAAGAAAAAGTCGCAGATGCAAATACAGTAAAAGAAAAAGCCGCTACAATACTTTCAGAATTGTCTCCCGAGATTGAGCTTCAATATTATGCCATTACGGATAATCAGGAACTTGAAGCTATTGATGACCTTGGCAAGTTCAGTGGCGAAGTTCTGATTTCACTGGCGGCTAAATGCGGCACCACTCGGTTGATCGACAACATCATATTCGAACACAATACAAGTACCTAATTTAAAATGAATCTGATCACACTCATCATGGCAGCCGGGAAAGGCAAGCGCATGAAGAATCCTGACAAGTCAAAGGTTATGCACGAAATTGGCGGCAAGCCGTTGATTCAATATGTCGTTGATCTTGGATTGGAGATTGACTCGCAGTTGATTGTGCCGATTGTCGGACATCAGAAAGAGTCTGTAATAGAATTCCTGAAGAATGATTTTGCACCTGCAAAGGATAAGATAAGATTTGCCCATCAGGACGAACAGCTTGGTACAGGCCATGCAGTGATGATGGCTGAAGACCTGGTAACCGGAATTGATGCGAATGTTCTGATTCTGTCGGGAGATGTACCTTTGCTTAAGACTCAGACTGTCAGAAACTTCATCAATTTTCATGAAAAGGGAAACTATGACGCCAGTCTAATCTCAGCAGTAATGGATGACCCGTCAGGATACGGAAGAGTTTTGCGCGATGCGAACGGCAACTTTTATGACATCCGCGAGCACAAGGACTGCAATGAGGATGAGCTGAAATGCAAAGAAATTAATTCCGGTATTTACATTATAGACAACAGCATTTTGTTTGAAGCTTTGAAGACTCTGCAGACTGACAATGCGCAGGGAGAATACTATCTCACAGATGTATTCAGAGATTTCAATTCCAAAGGAAAAAAGATCGGCGCATTCATCGTTGATGACATTGTTGAAATTAGCGGTATCAACACAATCGAGCAGCTTGAATCGCTTGAGAAAGAATATTTTTCCGCACAATAAATGATCGCATAAAATCTAAGTTAAAATTGTCAGAGCTAATTGTTTCTGTTTCCGGTGTACGCGGAATCTTGGGCGACAGCCTCACTCCACAGGCAATTATAAAATACGTTTCTGCTTTCGCACAACACATCAGGAATAATGCGAAGAAGAATAAATGCAGCCTAGTTGTTGGCAGAGACGGGAGAATTCGCGGTGATGTCATAGAAAATTTGGTAGTATCTTGCTTGTCTATGTCAGGGATCAATGTTATTTCAATAGGCATGGCTCCGACTCCGACAGTACAGCTTGCTGCAGCATTGTCGAAATCAGACGGAGCAATATCGATCACAGCTTCTCATAATCCACAGATATGGAACGGATTGAAATTTCTCAATGCAGACGGAACTTTCCTTGATGAAAAACAAATTTGCGAGCTGATTGAAATTGCGGGAAAAGACAGTTTTGCATATTCCGGAGTGAAAGATATTTCGGTGCCTGCTTACGATGATTCATGGAATGAGAGACATGTTAAGGAGATCCTCAAGCTGAGGATTGTGAACAAGAAAAAAATCAGAGAGAGAAAATTCAAAGTAGTTGTAGATGCCGTAAATTCTTCCGGTTCATTTATTGTGCCTGAACTGCTAGAACAGCTCGGATGCAAGGTGATCAGACTTTACTGTGATGCGAGCGGTATCTTTCCGCATACTCCTGAACCATTGCCACAAAATCTTACCGGATTGGCGAAAGCTGTATTGAAACATAAGGCCGACCTTGGAATATCAGTTGATCCTGATGCAGACAGACTGGTACTTATCACTGACAAAGGCAAGCCCTTCAGCGAAGAAAATACAATTACCACAGCCATCAGATATGTTCTTAGAAAAACAAAGAAGAAAATTGCAACCGTGAATCTGTCTACAACGCGCGCTGTTGATGATGTTGCATCAGAATCAGGAGGAATTGTTTGCAGAAGCGCAGTTGGTGAAATCAATGTTGTAAAGGAAATGATGAAGAACGGTTCTGTAATCGGCGGTGAGGGAAGCGGAGGAGTGATCTTTCCGGAATCTCACTATGGAAGAGATTCACTGGTAGGCATAGTAATGATATTAAGTGAACTTGCACTGTCTGAACTTAGCTTGAGTGATTACATGAAAACACTTCCGGCTTATCACATCTCCAAAGCAAAAATTGAAAATGTAAAAAATCCTGACAAAGTTCTGAACCGGATTATGAAATTGAACAAAGGAAAAAAAGATCTTCTGAAGATATGGACAAGCGACGGACTCAAGCTTGATTTCAAGGATTTTTGGGTACACATGCGAAAGTCAAATACAGAGCCGATAATCAGAGTGATAACGGAAGCTCCTTCTTATGAGAAGGCCGAGACTGTGCAGAAAGAATTCCTTGGACAGGTAAGGACATTACTCAAATAGAATTTTACTGACTTCAATTTTCTTCAGATCGATTGAACGATCAACCTGAAGGTGAGTAATCCAGGTTGATCAGTTTTTCTTCTTTATTAAAGAAGTTAGTTTGCTCAATTGAAACGTATCTGTAACATTCAGCACAGCAATGTATAAAAGCACTAAGCCTACATCTGCAATACACTTGACCTGCAATGACATGTTCATCCTGTTAATTCCGAAATAGCCCGCCGCAAAAAAAATCAGCGCAACAAAAAACATCACCGCAATTTTCAAATAATCAAGCTCGATCCGGTAGATCTTCTGTGAGTATATGAAGACCATGATGAACATAGCAAGATATGTTATCAGTGTAGCTGCTGCAGCTCCGTGCATCTCATATTTTGGTATGAGTAAGAAATTCAAAGCAAGATTCAAAACTACTCCAGAAATAGTAACATAAAGCAATGACCTTGTATTGTCCGTGAAGAAAGGAGCTGCATTGAAGGTGGAATATAGTCCTGAGAAAAAATAAGAGAGCAGAATAATTGGCACAATTCCAAGTCCCGGAAGATAAAGTGCATCAAGAAATCTTATTCCGAATATTTCTGCAGGCGCAAGAAGATCAATCAGCAATCCAAACGTGATGAAAAGCAATGAACCAGCAAAGACAAAATACACTGTAACATCAGCAATGATCTTTTTGCTTGCCTGTTTTTCACTGAGATTCAGGAAAAAAGGTGTCCAGGAGAACCTGAATGCCGCAATAACAAGTCCCATTGCGCTTGCAAGCCGGTAGTTTGCCCAATAAATCCCGACTGATGACTCGCCGTAATAATATTGGAGGAAGAATCTGTCAGACATGTCTATGATCAAAAGAAATATTCCAATGAAGATAAACTTTGCACCATAGCCGAGAAGCTCAGAAAGAGTCTGCTTGCTGAAAGAAACAGTTAACACTCTTCTTGTCATGAATAAAGTCACTATCAGGATTACAACAACAGAAACCAAGTAACTGTAAAAGATCGCCTCCACACCAAGTCCCAGCCTGACTATCAGTACGAGATTCAGTACAACATTTATTATGAAGGCGAGAAGATTGAGAAGACTGTAAGTCATTGCCTGCAGCCTTGCCCTGAACAGCAGCATTGGGATCCTGTAAAGAGTATCTGCGATCATCACAATGCTCATAAGGCGGATCAGGTTCACTCCGTTTGGAGAATCCTGAATGCCGATTGCTGAGGCCATTCTGCCTGCTGACAAATAAATGACGAACGACAAAACAGTTGATGAAAGCAGCAGGAACATTAAGGTAGACGAGTAAATATTCTTTTTCCTGTTTTCATCTTCAGCATCTATAAACTTTTTCATGAAGGCAGTTTCAAGTCCGAAAGCATATACAAACCCAAGGAAGATCGAAAGCGACTGCACCAAAGTGAATATGCCAAGTTCAGCCGGAAGGAAGTATTTTGTATAGACCGGGATGAGAATAAAACTCACGGAACGGTTGAGCATTATTCCTAAGCCGTATATTACGGTCTGTGAAAAGAATTGTCGCGCCTTCCCGTTATCACTCATCGGCGGTAATTTCATAACGATGATAATATTCGTTTAGCAGCTTATTAACTGCCTTGTATGAGTGGTACTCATCAACCCATTTCATTCCCTTCAGTGACAGGTCTTTTCTGAGTTCTTCATTGTCTATTACTTTGAGAAGATTTTCTTTGAGTGTGTCTATAGTGGAGTTGATGAACGGATTGTGCTTAAGAAAGGCAAGATACTCAGCATCAAACTCAGTGAAAGTTGGAACTCCCATAGATAGATTCTCTATCGAATTTCTGCCATACCCCGAGCCGCCCATTTCGCCCCCGACTTGATCTATAGCCAGATCGCAATTGCTCTTAATTTCAAGGACCTTATGCCTGTCCATATTTTCCAGAAGTATAAATTCAATGTTGCGGCTGTGCTCAACTTCTGCAATTACTTTGAGTATCTTATCAGTACCTTTGAATTTTCTGTTTGTGGGTGAGTGAATGATCTTCAATTTGGAATTACTCTTTGGTCTGAATTCATAAGATGAATTATCAAACGGGAAATATATGTAGTTGATGTTTCCTTGCAGATTGAGATGATCAAACTCTACAGTAAGATTAAGATCGCTTATCTCGTTAAGCTCAGAGAATATGCCTCTTGTTCTCAGATCGCTGCCATAGTAGCAGCAAACGATTTTCTTCTTTCTTCGCTTCAGCTCCTTTGCAAACCTTACATCCCTGAATAAGTCCATACCTCCGTCAAAATGATATATATCAAAGCCATACAGGTCAAAGTCATTTATTGCTTTTCCGATGACAGAAGAGTTTCTGTGATCACGAATGCTGAAGTAAATTCTTTCTGCCAGATTTTTTGGAGCGGAAGTCTTTGCCTGTCCCCGATTTGCGGAGTCAACTTTCTTGTCACGCCATTTTTTTGCAATGCTGCCGGTTGGCAGAGCAAGCCCAAGGCAAATGTCCTCTTCAAAGTTTAGAGTATTCCTGTAAAGAGTGACTAACCGGGATTCAACACCAAAACTTTGATGCATCTTAACAAAGTCATAAGGCATTCCGGCAAAATTCTGCGGAGCTATGTGTAATATCTTCTTCTTCAAACTTTTTTTGAGATCCGGTTTGCATTTGATTTAACTCATCTGTCAGTTCACTTGCTGCTGCTCAAGAAGACGCAGAATATTTCCGGAGAAAATGAGCTCCTTGTCTTCATTAGGTATATCAAGACTCTCAACAACAGGTATGAATGTTTTGGGCAGACAAAGATTATAATCACTTCCAAAGATCACTCTATCTGCACCGGCAGTATGAACCACCTTGTTTACAAAGTAAAACTCTCTCACTGACTCCGTACCGAGATATACATTTTTATATTCCGGCTTCCCGATTTCCTTTGCGCACTCAAGATAGATTGACGGCTGATCACCGCCAAGATGTGCCAATATCAGAATCAACTCCGGATACTTTTCCGCACATTCAAGAGGAAACTTATATCCCGCAATTTCCTGCCACCTTCCGCAATGAACTACAACCGGTTTCTTATTTTCTGCGGCAAGCTGAAGATATTTGTCGTATGATTCATCAGTTATTCTCTTTCTCTGAATTGAAGGATGTATTTTGAATAATGAGATATTGTCAATATTCTTTTCAAGAAATTCATCAAGCCCGGGATCATCAGGATTTATCCATGCCTTGTAATAAAATTTGAAATCCTTTCTTTGCATTGTTTCCTTATAAAGATCCTCGTTCCTTGTTGCATCTGCAGGCATGCACACTGCCGCCTCCACGCCTGAGCTTTTCATTACCTTTACGGCTTCATCAACTGTTGATTCATATTCGAAAAATATATTGCTCCACTTACCGATATGAATGTGCGCATCTATTATTTTCAACTGAACCTCCCGCCTTCTTTAAATTCTGTTCTGCAGTCCTTTATCAATGATCCCTTTCTAAACAGATCTTTCAAAATGATCTGTCCATCAGCAGTTGCTACTTGAATATTCATTTGATTTGTTTTAATGATCATGCCGGGTTCATCTACATCATCATTAACAAACTCTGGAATCTCGGAAGAAAGAACTATGAATTCATTCCCTTCGTAAATTGCTGCTGCTCCGGGATAAGGAAAGGTGATCGCCCTGATCTTGTTGAAAATACTTCTTGCGCTTGCATCCCAATAGATCCTTCTTTCGGATTCTGAAATCTTTTCCCTTGGTGCAATATCGGGTGACTGTTTTCTGAATGCAGTATCTTTGCTCATCAATTTTCTCATTGCAATTTCTGCCGCATCCGCAGATGCTTCACAGCATTTTTCATATATCGAATTAACATCATCAGATTCGCCTACGGGAATTGCAAACTCTTCTATCACATCGCCTGAATCTACTCCCTGATCGATCTTGTGTATTGTAATCATCACTTCGGTTTCACCTTCCATTATTGCCCTGCTGATCGGGGCTCTGCCCCGAAACTGAGGAAGCCGTCCGCAATGAAGATTTATCATTCCAAGTCTTGGCGCGCTGAATACTTCTTCAGGCAGGATCTTCATAAACCCGACCGACAATCCAAAGTCATAGTCAGATATTCCGGGTATAAGGTCTTCGACTTTCTCCAGTGTAGGAATTTCAGAGTCAACGCAAGTGCCACAAATGTTAATGATCTCGATTCCGGACTCCCTGCATAATTCAATCATCGAATTCCTGAATTGAAAATTGATTTCCTTCGTCACGTTTATTACAACAAGCAACGGAGCCATTGACTCTTTCATAAGTCCCTCAAGACATCGCAGCGACATTTCTGAATGCGCAAGATAAACGTATTTCATTACATGTTTTTCTTGTACCATTTATAGGTCTTGAGTATTCCTTCGTTGAGATCTACCTTAGGATAAAAACCCAGCAGTGACTGTGCCTTTTCAATGCTTGGTATTCTAAGTTCAACATCTACATAATTCTTTGGGACATAGACTATCTTGCTTTTCGACTTGCAGAGATAAACTATTTTCTCAGCAAGTGACGAAACAGTTATTGTTCCTTTTGGATTTCCGATATTGAATACTTCTCCAACCGCTTTCTTGCTTGTCAGACAAAGCTCTATCCCTTCCATCATATCATCCACATAACACCAAGACCTTATCTGATCACCCTCTCCGTGTATTTCAATTTGCTTTCCTTTTACAACATTCTTTATGAAGATCTGAATTGCGCCTTCCCCAACCTGTCCCGGACCATAAATGTTAAATGGTCTGATTGTCACACATGGATATCCATGCTGCTTATAATAACTGTGCACGAGATGCTCACCGGTTACTTTGCTTATCGAATATGTCCATCTGCCTTCACCAACGGGAGCAAAGTTTGTGCTCGATTTCTCACTGGACTTATATGCATAGGCACCAAGCACTTCACTCGTTGAAAAATCCAAAAATCTTTCGAGCTTACCCGAGTATTTCTGCAATGCCTTCAGAAGATTCAAAGTGCCGTTGATGTTAACATCCAAAGTTTTTATCGGGTCGATTATTACGGTATCAATCCCGGCAATTGCTGCAAGATGCACCACTAACTCGGGGCGAAAATCTTCGCACACTTTCTTCAGTGCATCAGCATTCAACACATCATCTTTTACGATCTTCAGATTTACAGATTTTATGTTCTTATACCGGATGGAGTCCCTGGAAAAATTATCGTAAATGAGAATTTCATTATCACGGATAAGCTTCTTCGCTAATGTGCTTCCGATGAATCCTGCGCCGCCGGTAAGCAAAATCTTCTTGTTCTTGATTTTCAATTTTGTGTTCACTTTAGTTTTATTTCGTAAGTCTTTCTAAGGAATCCATTGGCAAGGAATTTCTTCTTAAAGGCAAACAAGCCTTCTATCAGTCCGTCGCCTGTATCAGAAGTGCCGATGTCATAATAGCGGTAGCCATTATTCTTTGACCACTCAATCGTTTTGAAGAGAATGAACTCTGCGGCTCCTTCCGGTTTAAACTCTTCCGAGCCGGCGAGATAAAAATTCAAAATGACATCCTTGTTTATTGAAAACAAGACGCAAATTGCCGCCAGTTCACCTCTTATCCTTGCTTCGAAAAGAATAATTTCCTCAGGCAGTTTATTCTTGAGGTAAATCAACTCCTCGAATGAATGCGTTGGACTGACGTTCTTTAGTTCTCTGTTGTCTCGAAGTATTGAATAGTACGATTCAAAATTTTCCTGAGTCAGAACTTCATCTATAATATTTACAGTGATGTCTTTTTGAGATTTCTTGATCGATCTTTTTTTTGTTTCTGATATTTTCTGAAATTCGAATTCATTTAGATCTATGATGTTCGAGATCGATACAGAGCTTACCTCGAATCCTGATTTGAGCAAAGCATATTCGGATTCTTCATTTGGTGAATTGCAATATAGAAAAGGCGGATTCTTGATTACGCATTCATAAAATCCTTCGTTCTGAAGGTATTCTTTGAGTCCGTTAATTGCCTCTCTGAAGTTCAGAAGATCTGATCGTTTTTTCCAAAGAAAACCCGCAAAGCTGACACCGTCGCAGGAAACAAAGACCTTGCCTTCATCAGTCTGCTTCTCAGAACCCAGCATGATCGCAATTATTTTTCCGGTATATGTATCTCTGAATTTCAGAGAGTGAAAGTTTATTCCTTTCCCAAATACATCATGATATGAATTGAACCTGTGATCATAAAACAAATTGTACTGATTTCTCAGAAATTCTTTCCACTCGATTTCATTCTCAATGTCAGTTACTCTGGTTACTTCAATCATTTTCCCTCCTGTAAATCTCATAGCCGGTATCCTTGCTAATCATTCTGAAACCTGAAGGAACAAACAATTCAGTAGGCGGGTATTCGTTTCTGTTGATCTTGTCCCTTTCAACTACTATTACTGAACTCCTTTCGACAAGATTTAGTCTTGCTTTCACTTTCTCTGTCCCCACATTTGTGTCCATGAACTCATATCCGAATTTAGGATCCTTCCAGCCAAGGTCAATGCCATTGAAATAGTAGCTGAACTGAGGATTAAATCTGTAGTCTGAACCAACATATACTATTCCTGAAACACCTGATTCTTCAATGACTTTCACTGCATTCTTAACCCGGAATCTGTCCTCCCACAAGGGTTTGCTAAAAAGATAGAATATGTTTGAGATCAGGAATGTCAAAATTATAAACACAGACATTACTCGACCCGTATTCATTTTGCTTTGAAAGTAGAATCCGGTAATCAGAATCATTATTGATAAAAATATAAATAGCGCACCTGACATTAGGAAATCCTTGTCTATTATGAAGTTTTTGATTGCAGGGCGGTAATTCTCCGTGGCATACCAAAGGATATTCATAAGTACAGATGATAGCAATAATACTTTGATCAGTTTTTGTTCCTTATTTATTTCGGACAAATATTCTGCGATCAGCAATGATACAGCAGGGAGCACAAGCAGGAGGTATGACTCAAGTTTTGTTTTGAACAAAGTAATTATTATGAATCCGCATATCGTCCATATCCACAAAAGTGCAACGGGAAATTTCATTGCATTAATATTGCGGAAATTTTTTATGAATGCAAACAGCAACAGAATTCCAAAAGGAACTATAGTAAGCAAATAGTTGAAATGATAAAGTGCTCCGGATGCTTTCTCGTTCATCTCCACACCCAAAAGCGCCCTGTCTATAAGATGGAACCCAAGGAAGTAATCTGTAAAAGCCTCTCCATGCTTCAGGTACATATAAACATGCCAAGGCATTGCAACGATTAAGCCGACAACAGTTACAGTTAATAAATCTTTGATGCTTATTGGTGATTTGCCTCGATATACAATTATCGTTGTCAGTATCACCAAAGGGATGAACAAACCGACAAGTATCTTCGACATCAGGCAAATTCCGAAGAATATTCCTGCAACATAAGCATATGAAGTCTTCTTATCGGAATACAGCTTCAGCACAAAGTAGAAAGCAGCAAGCATGAATAACACATAAGGCATGTCAAGTTGAAATCTTCTTGAGAACACATTGAAGAGAATATTGCCGGAGAAGATCAGCGAGCCGAATATTCCTGCGTTCGTATTAACAAAATCCTTTCCAATCAAATAGATAATTACAACCGAAAGAAGTGAGATTCCAAGCATTAGAAGTTTGAGGGTAGCGGGATTGAAGCCGAAAATCATAGAGAAAAAATAGCCCATCCAGATCAGCACGGGAGGATGTGAACCGGAGTAAAACTTGCCGACAGAATGCATGCTTTGGTCAATGAAATCTCCGTTGATTTGAATGGAATTAACTCTGGCTGCGTACATGGCCTCGTCCCACGGCTGGATGTCAGAATTTAATGCTGATGGAATCTTTACTGCTGCAAGAAATAGAAGTATCACCAGGATTATCGATGCCGATCTTTCACTATTCAAGAAGAGACTTTCCGAACCTGTTGGCGAGGACGGCATAATAAGGCTTGACCGCCTTTAGAAATTTATTCCGAGAGAGATTGCGTTTCCAGTTCCAAAGCCGTCAGTGTACGGAACAAAAGCATAATCAACAAACCATGCCTGATATCTGAATCCGATACCGGTTGTAAATCCCCTGTTGTCATATCCAGATTGATAACCTAACCGGAAGAACAGAAAATCTTTATATCCCGCTTCAGCTCCGGAATGAAGATGAAACCCGCCTCCAGACAGCACCTGAAATCCTTCTGCAGCAGCCAGCACTGAAACTGTTTTGGATGCTTTGAAATTATAGCTTCCACCAAACCTTACAAGCGCGGGAAGCTTTGAACTTACATTCTTGAGCGCACTGACCGAACCGATATTTGAAACGACAAATGAAAGACTGTAATTGTCTTTAGAATAGTTGGTTCCGAAATCAAATCCAAAACCGGTTGCATCATCAACATAGATCTTTTCATAAATCATTTTTCCTGTAATGCCTATGGAGAGATTATTGCTGATTAGATATCCCATTGACAAACCGGTTGAAAGACTTCGGGCATCAAATGTTTCAACGGCGGCACCGGGAGTATTTCTAACTTCTATGTCGCTTACACTTGTAGTGAATACTCCTAAACCAAAAGTCAGTTTCTTGCCGGAAGGGATTTTTGCTGCAATATAATCCGTGCTGAGATCCTGAGCAGAGAAATTATGCATCAACGAAACATTTCCATTGTTTCCAATTATCAGTCGTGCCGGATTATAAATGTATGCGGTCGCATCGTTCGTAACTGAAGAATATGCTTCTCCCATTGCAAGAGACCTTGCACCTGCTCCGAGTTTAAGGAAAGCAAGCCCTGTACTTGCAGCCCCGTCATTCTGAGCGAAGAGTGCAAACGGACTTACCATTAACAAGACTGCTAGTATTGAGATCTTTTTCATCACTTGAATTTGAATGCTACTGTAATGTTTTGAATTGCGTCATGAGAGAACGGTTCAAGCTGGAACGAATAGTCAATTCCGAGATTCATTGTCTTGGAAAAACTCTTGTCCAATCCAATACCAAACGATGGCTTCAGGTTTCCTGCAAAATCATCAGCGGAGAAATCTATCCTGTCAAGTCCTGCACGAAATTTAACCTGAGGAACTATGTTTATCTCCGTTCCGATTCTGAGTACCGTGTTATTGCTTTTTTCCGGAACAATACCGTCGGGACCCGGTTCTGATTCAGGACTAAAATACTGCTGCAAGGCAAGAGACACAACACCGTAATTCTTCGGAAGCAAATAACTTGCACCAAGATCAAGCATCTTCGGGAAGTCATCTACAGTTGTGTTGCCCAAGCTGCCATAGATCTCAGATGTTCTCCACTCGTATTTTGCTCCAAGATCTTTGAGCGAAATACCGAGCGACAGGTTCTTTGACGCCTGATAGATAGCTCCAAGATCAATTGCGAAAGAAGTTGATGTTACTTCCTCGAAAAGTTTTGCGTAATAAAGTTTGAATCCAACTCCAAGCGCGACATTATCACCGACAAGAAATGCCGTACCAAGATAGAACTCATTCTCAAAGGTAGAGAATAATCCTATCTGCCTTGTGTCGTTATCCCTTCCGTCAATATCCGTTACTCCTGCATTCACCCATGCTAAAGTAATTCCCGCTCCGCCCTTTTCCTGCTTTGGCAATTTGAATTTCTTTGTAAATCCAAGGAAGTTCATCTTCCGGTCAAGACTAAGAAATGTATATCCGAGATTCACATTGCCTTCTGTCTGAAACGCTGAAAGCGCGGGATTATATATGCCGTTAATGTTTCCGAAAATATCTGACACCATTGCATTGCCCATCGATAATCCCCTGGCTCCAAATCCCATTCTGGAGAAACTTCCGGCATAACTGCCGAGCTGAGCGTCAGCAACAGAAGTTACAACGAATGTCAGCAATATTATACTTAAGTATCTTCTCAAATTTTTTCCGTTTTGCTTCGTTCTCATATTATTGAAGCAATAGAATTTTTCCCCAAACATCATCTTCGTCATCTATCTCAACTCTGTAGAAATAAACCCCGTTTGCAACAATGGCTCCTTTGTCATTTTTCCCATCCCATGCAGTAAACAACTCGCTGGTTCCTGATCTAGATGCATTTTGAATAAGTACTCTAACCGGGTTCATCGCAAAATCAAAAATCTTTATCGTTATCTTAGAAACATCCTTTGTGCTCTTATAGAAAATTCTTGTTACCTCATCATCCGGTGCAAAAGGATTTGGAGCCGCATAAGTTTTTAAATCAGATGAAAGATTTATCGGATCAATTCTTCTGTATATCCTCCACTTGCCTATCCATGGCTGTCCATACTCCTGTGTTTGAAGCAATCCGTCGGCACTTCCGAAGTAGAGGGTATCTCCGAAATGATTTCCTGCATAAAACTGATTTGTCCTCAATTGATCCTTTGTTCTCTCGTCATAAATTATTCCCGGCTTTGCCCAGTTGAATACACCGAAGTTAGCTCTCCACAATCCTGCATCCGTATAACCGTAAACAATCGAATCTTTGAATGACATTCCGTTTGGTTTCAAGTCAGCAAGAGTTGATACCCAGTTTGCACCGCCGTTTGAAGTGAAACTCAGAGCGTCAAATTCAGCCGAAGATTCGGCTCTTCTTGTTGCACCCCATATTATCTCTTTGCCTGAATATCTCTGTACATCAAGACTAACGACAAAATTACCGGAGATTCCGTTGCCTGAACCCAGCGGGTCAGTATTGAGGAAATTATATTTTCTCCAGTTAACTCCCCAACTTGTTGTTTTATTAATTCCATTTGCAGTACCAACATACAGCGTGGAATCATTCACGGCTGTAACAGTAAATACTCTGTGATTGAGGTTGCTTCTTGGATTGAGTTCAAAATTATATCCGCTTACGTCTATATTGATACTGTCAAGAGCGTCCGGCGGAAGCAAAACTCTTTGCCAGGTCGCACCATAATCGGTTGATTTCCTCAAACCACCTGCAAATGAACAGATCCATATCACATAATTGTTTGGGTCGTTTTGAGCGCGGGTTACTGCAATATCATAAGAGAGATTCTGTTGCCTTACAACAACCGGCAAAGCGTAAATTCTGTTTGTGCCATACATGACTACACTGTCTGCCTGTGTATCAATTGGCTGGGGATAAGCAGACCAGTTTAGACCAAAATCTGTGGAGACTTTTATGCCCGTACCTGTTGGAACTGACTCGCCGTTAATCTCCTGGCTTACGGCTGTTGATGCAACAAACATTCTGCCGTTCAAGTTGAAACCTGCAATGTCATCCTCTCCAAAAGGATCTATTCCAAAGTAACTGTCAAATGAATTAAAATTATCTGTCGTTCTCATAAGTCCGTTACCTGTAGCAAACCACACTGTATCCCCACTCTTAAGAATATCTGTGATGAAATTACTTATCGGGGTAGCCGACTTCACCGGACTTACAAGTACAGACGGGAAAAATGGATTGTCTGATTGCCTCGAAGAAACCGGCGGTTTGAATTTCAACACATTGAATTCTTCAGGGATGCTGACAAACTGAGTCCGGGCATCTGAGCAAATTATAAAAAGGAATATTATTAATGTCAGCTTTTTCATCTTGGCGCAATGAATTTGATACTGTCCCTTACAGGTACACTAAGCAGATTTGCCTTGTCTCTCGCCGTGAATGTGTATTTAAAATATCCATAAGAACTCGGATCTGAACTGTATGAGACATAATTTGAAAAAGAAAATACTCCATTGCCGGAATTGAACATTGGTATCGCAGGAAGGGTAACTCCGTTTGGCCTTACTGTCACAAACGAAACATCATTCAGATCACAAAGTCCGTCCGGATCATTAACATTTACCGTAATGGTCAGCAATGAAGAATCTCCCGGAAGCGGTCTGACAATGCTGTCCGGAAGAGCAGTTGAATTAATCACTGGCGGCTGATTGGCAGTATTGACAACTCTGAATGCTGATGTAATCAAGTTACTGAAAAGTCCGGAAGTGTTTTCGGCAACAACTTCAACAGAATAATTTCCTATAAGAAGACACTGAATGTTGTCTATGTTGACAGAGCCTGTATAATTCTGATCTCCTGATGTAGTATCAGGTGATGAGCCGTTATCATTCAATTGAAATATCCCTGCCTGTACATTGTTGGGATCATATACCGTACACTTGACATTATTGATCTGAGCACCGTCATTTGAATTGACACTAACTCTGACTATCAGATTGATCAAAGGAGATGCAGAAGTAGTAAAGACAGTATCCTTCGAGAGAAATAGATTGGAAATCACGGGAGATGTAAAAGACGGATCAATGATCACATCACTTTCCTTCTCACATGATACCAAAAAAAGCGCTGCGATTATAACAATAACCGCAGCGTTTACAAACCTGATTTTAGATGAAATATTAATAACCGAGATTTATTTAAAACGCAGTACTTGTTTTTTCGTCTGTTCTTTGTTTTAGATTTCTTATTGCCCGGAGATTACTTCTTTAGGATTTTCTTGACATCCGGATAAAGATTCAATCCGAAATCAATACTAACCATTCCAATGTATCTCTTAAATCCAGGACCGGATGCTGCATCATCACCGTCATTCAGACTCAGGTTCTCAGTTTGACCGAGAGCAGGTGTTGCATTATCATCATTGAACAGGTTCATGAGATTGTATCTTGCTCCGACTGTAATGCCTATATTTCTCCTTTTATTTTTAAGGATAAACTCCAATCCTGTTCTAAGTTCAAGACCGACCCTGAAAGAAGATTCAAATTTCTGCTCAAAATTCGTTTGGCTTGCAACACCCGGAGTGTATGTTCCTGAGATTATATTGCC
>CALEVL010000262.1 GCA_937924675.1 uncultured Ignavibacteria bacterium
CTGAAAATTGACAGCAGCAGAATGTCATCAGTATCTTTCTCAACTGCCGGACTCAGAGACATTAAGATCAGAATTGATACGATGGATCTTTACTTTGAGACTTCTTTGATTGGAAATGCAAACGAACTCTTTCCATTCAACAATACCGCTATTACCAGTTTCATAGTTGAAGGTGATACTATCAATCCCCTCATTGAGGCAACTTACGACGGCAAGCAGATTCTTAACGGAGATTATGTACAGAGGAATCCAACGATTGTTGTGAAGTTTTTTGATGACAGCCGGATGGTAATTGACGATACATCTAATGTGAAGGTTTTCTTAGACAACAGATATGTTCCTTATGCAATAAACGGAATACCTAACCCTGAACTTGAGATAGAATTCCCGGACAATCTGTTCCTGCAGGCACTTGTTACTTACAGACCAGATCTGTCTCCGGGACAAAGAAGACTGAGATTCATTGCAACAGACAACACAGGAAACATCGCAGACTCTATTGTGAATACAGTTGTTGTAAACACAGACTTGGCAATCATTGACATTGCGAATTATCCGAATCCGATGAAGACTGAAACAAACTTCATGTTCAATCTATCCGGAGAGTTCAATCCGACTTCATGTAAAGTGAAGATATTCTCTACAGCCGGAAGAGTAATAAAGACAATCAATGCACCGGCGTTTGTAGGCTACAATAGTATTTACTGGGACGGCAAAGATGATGATGGAGATTACATTGCAAATGGTACTTACTTGTACAAATTTATCATACAGGGGAATTCACAAATTGAAACATCAATTCAAAAGCTTGCAGTTCTAAGATAAATGAAATCAGAAACTGCAGACAACATCAGGAGCGGTAAGCCGATTGTAAAGTTAAGGATTGAAGCAGCTAAGAAGTGGCAGATGCTTGACTTAAAGGAGCTGATCTATTACAAAGATCTCCTTTACTACTTTGTTTTGCGCGACTTCACCGTTCAGTTCAAGCAAACAATTCTTGGTTTGCTGTGGGCTGTGATCAACCCTGTATTTCAGATGGTAATCTTTTCTGTCATTTTTGGAAAGCTTGCTGAAATCTCCAGTGACGGGATTCCATATCCAATTTTCTCCTTTTCGGCTATCTTGCCGTTCAATTATTTTTCACAATCACTTTCCGGTGCAAGTAATAGTCTGGTGGGAAATGCAGGATTGCTTTCTAAGGTCTATTTCCCAAGAATACTAATTCCAATAACACCCGTATTGTCGAAGCTTGTGGATTTTGCTATCGCATTTCTTATTCTCATTGTTATGATGATTTTTTACGGCATTTCACCCACATGGAACATAGTTTATTTACCCTTTTTGATACTCATGATGATTATGGCTTCCCTTGGAGTCGGAATGTGGCTGTCGTCACTTGCGATTCAGTATCGTGATGTAAGATTTGCAATTGGGTTTTTTACAACTCTGTTAATGTACACGGCCCCTGTTGTCTTCCCTGCTTCGCTTATACTTGAAAAATTCAGTTACACGGCATACTTATTTTACGGCATCTATCCGATGGTTGGAGTTATTGAAGGATTTCGTGCTTCGTTGCTCGGTTTCAGACCGATGCCATGGGATCTTATTTCAATCGGAGCTGTGAGTTCAGTTTTACTACTGATTACAGGAGCACTGTATTTCAAAAGAACTGAAAGGGTTTTTGCTGATGTTGCCTAATATCAAATACTGATGTCAACTACAGCGATAGACGTAAAAGACGTTAGCAAAGCATTTCTGATCGGTCTGAAGGATACCCGTAAAGAAACTCTTGGAGCTGCAATATTCTCATGGCTGAAATCACCGATGCAGAATTATAATATTCTCAAACGCCTCAATACTTACAGGCACAATGAGGAGAGCGAGGATTTGTTTTGGGCACTGAAGAATGTTTCCTTCAGTGTAGAGCATGGAGAAACACTCGGTATAATTGGCGACAACGGCGCGGGAAAGAGTACTTTGCTGAAGATCATTTCCAGGATTACTAATCCCACATATGGATATGTTGATGTAAACGGTCGCGTTGCGAGCCTGCTCGAAGTGGGTTCAGGATTTCACAGCGAGCTTACAGGCAGGGAAAATGTTTACCTTAACGGAACAATCCTTGGAATGTCCAGAAAAGAAATTGATAAGAAATTTGATGCGATAGTAGCATTTTCTGAAGTAGAGAAATTCATTGACACACAGGTAAAGAAGTTTTCAACCGGTATGCGCATCCGACTCGCTTTTTCTGTTGCGGCACATTTGGAAACCGAAGTGATGATAATTGACGAAGTGCTTGCAGTAGGTGATGCGCCTTTCAGGAAGAAAAGTCTGAGCAAGATGCTTGAAGTTGCCAAGAGCGGAACTGCAGTCATACTTGTTAGCCATAATCCTCTGGCAATTCAGCAGTTGTGCAAGAGAACAATTTTGCTGTCACACGGAAAGATCATAGATTCAGGAATCACAGATGATGTGATGCAGAAATATCTCGGTGGAATTTATAACGACAGAACAAGACAGGAATGGGATCTTGATGAAGCACCCGGCTCTAAGGAGGTGAAGCTCATAAAAGCAGAGGTAAGACAGATCGAGCCGAATGTTCCTGTTATAAGACCCGGTGACAGTTTTGAGTTTGAGTTTGTATTCTATTTGATGTTGGAAGAGGAAACCAATATCAATGTAACATTCCATCTGAATGATGAGTATGAAAATCTGGTATTCATCGGTAGTACCGCACTTACAAACATTCCATACACTGCAGGTACAGGATATCTTAAAACAATTTGCAGAATTCCTTCT
The DNA here is from genome assembly GCA_937924675.1 of uncultured Ignavibacteria bacterium. GTDB lineage: Bacteria > Bacteroidota > Ignavibacteria > Tepidaquicellales > Tepidaquicellaceae > JADJAH01. The sequence goes on from CALEVL010000262.1 coordinate 2,800, forward strand.
GATCTTCTTAACGGAGGAACATATTCAGTAACAAAACTCTTTGTACTTAAAGGAGTATCTGATCTGATTTATGAGCATAATGAGATTCTTAGTTTTGAAATCACAAACAACTATGCTCACGCTCATGGAAAAATTGGAAAAATAGACGGACTGCTTAAACCAAAACTGCATTGGGAAGTAGTCGCAAACGTCGAAAGTGAGATAATGCTATGAAAACGATTCGATGAATAAAATGAACACTGACATAAAGGAAGGAAACTCTGTGCTGAAATTTGACAGGCTGAATTTACCTGAAAGGTCCACTCCAAAAGTGATTCCCGAAACTACAGCTGATGGAAAGCCATGGCCAAAGATCTCAATTGTTACGCCTTCCTTCAATATGGTCAATTACATTGAGGATACTATCCTTTCTGTAATCGGACAAGGTTACCCAAATCTTGAGTACATAATTATTGATGGTGGCAGTAAGGATGGTACTGTTGACATTATCAAGAAGTACGAAGAATGGATTACATATTGGATAAGCGAACCTGACAAAGGCATGTATGATGCCATTCAGAAAGGTTTTGACAGATCTACAGGAGAGATCATGGCGTACATAAATTCGGATGATAAGTATCATTACAACGCATTCTTCACTGCCGCAACTATCTTTTCATCAATGGAGGATGTTGAATGGATTCTTGGAAGAGCTTCTTTTTATAATGAAGAAGGAAGTATAGTTGATGTGAAGGATATGAGAAAATGGTCAAAGATGAATTATTATCTTGGTGACTTCAAATGGATTCAACAGGAATCAATATTCTGGCGCAGAAATTTGTGGATCAAAGCTGGCTCAAGAATCAACAGTAAACTCAAGCTTGCCGGTGATTATGAATTATGGCTGAGATTTTTCCGCTTTGCAAGACTTCATACTGTCGAAACTGTCTTTGGAGGATTCAGATTCAGGTCAAAAGACCAATTGTCTCTTGAGAGACTTGACTCATACCTCTTTGAAATTGATGAAGTTACTGAACTGTCATCTCTGCCAAGAGAAGATCAATACGCAATGAAGAAGATCCGATTCATGGAGAAGTATTTGCTCAGGATTCCATTCATAAGGAGAATGAAGAGTCTCAGAAGAAATTACGAAAAGACATTTGACTATCCTCCTAAGATAGTGTATGATTTTATGCAGAAAAGATTCATCAAGATTCAATCCGGCTGACCACTTTGGCGGAAAAGGATATAATAAATGTTACGAAGACCTATCTTCCTCCCTTTGAGGAATATTCCGAGTTGCTTAAGAAGACATGGCAATCAAGATGGGTAACCAATCAGGGTCCGCTTGCCGAAGAACTTGAATCGCG
>CALEVL010000263.1 GCA_937924675.1 uncultured Ignavibacteria bacterium
TTAGACGAAATCGGTTCAGAGTTGGGCAATACCAATTCAGAGTTTCTGTTTTTACTGCCTGCAAATTGGTGGCCTGCAACTTCGCTGAGTCTCCTCTGCATAGATACAACATATGAACTCTTGCTTCAAGCGGGGGAGTTAGCGGGATTGGAAGACCCACCCCCCGACCCTCTCCAAGGGAGGGGGAGATTAGACTGCATCAAATGAAAAAGCCATTCCATAAGCAGATCTGTTTCACTAAAACTTCTTCTGCTTTGACGAAAGATAATCCCCCTCCTTTGGAGGGGGAAATAGGGGGTGGGTTTACAACACCATTACTGCCCTTGCTGCTTGCCACTTCGTGGACTCTCCCGCCTGATTAAGTCCTGATTGCAGAGCATATTGATTGCGGGCACTCAGCATGAACGAGATAGAACTCTCCCGTAACAACTGAGACTCCGCCAAGTGGCAATCACAGAATTAGAATCTCCCCGACAATACTTTTACCTCCCTTTGACAATTCAATGACAAATCAATTCATGCTTTAGTTCATTTTTGTATTAGAAAATGATAAACACAAATCTAATGAAATTATCTGACAACATACTGACGCCCGGAGACTTTGGCTTGAAAACAAACTCGGCAAATGAGCTTCTGCTTAAAAGATTCAAGCTTTCAGACTTGGCTGATGAATACGGCACACCACTTTATGTTCTTGATGCAGAAACTTTGGCGAAAAGAGCAAAACATTTCAGACACTGTGTGTCTTCTAACTTACTGTTCAACTCCCGTGTATTCTACCCTATCAAATGCAACTCTGTTCCTGCCGTACTATATGCTGTTAAGGATGCCGGACTATCCGCAGAAGCAATGACAGATTTCGAACTTGATCTCGCCATCCATTGCGGGTTCGAACCTTCTGAGATCATAGTCAACGGACCTTGTAAGACCGAAAGTTTTTTGCGAAAGTGTTTGGAATGTAAAGTTCATTTGATCGTCATTGATTCGATAAGCGAACTGAAAGATCTTATCAGAATTCAGGAGGAGATACCGGTACAAATGGATGTGCTTCTGCGGGTCAATCCTGATTTCTTGCCAAAGGATCTGAATAAGAACAGTGCAACCGGAATCAGGCAAAGTTCTTTTGGAATGAATGAACAAGAGATTCTCTTTGCACTCTTGATATTAGAGGGCCATCCGAATCTGAGTTTTCAGGGCATCCACTTTCATATAGGCACCGGTATCAGAAATCCCGAAACATATTCGGAAGTTATAATGAAACTTCACAGGCTATTCGGCAAAATTCAAACTGCCGGAGTTGAGATCAGAATTGTTGATGTCGGCGGCGGGTTTGCCTCAATGACAACGAGAGAGTTGTCTTCATTTGAAATGATTGCATCCCAGGCTATTAGTACTTATCAATTGAGATTCAAACGACAAAGGTTTTGTACTTGTGAAGATTATCTGCAGGAAATTTTCGCGGCCATGAGCAGCTTCTTTGGTTCTGATATGCCAATGATTTACTTCGAACCGGGAAGATGCCTTGTTAGTCCGGCTCAGTTGCTGTTGTTAAGAGTTCACAGAATCAAAGAGAGAAACGGAATGAAGTGGTTAATCACAGACGGAGGTTT
>CALEVL010000264.1 GCA_937924675.1 uncultured Ignavibacteria bacterium
GGTAAACCTGCCCGGAGAATACTGAACTTCAGCACTTTACGCAGGCGGGCGGGCGACTCGCCGCCCTGAGCTTGTCGAAGGGTTTCTTTGCTAAGCTTTCTTTGAGTTTACCCTGAGCTTGTCGAAGGGTTCAAAAGAAAGCGTAAATGATTTTATTCTCTGGATATGGGTTAAGCCAATTGCTCTTTTAACAAAACGTTTTGGACGGATTTGAATATTAATCTGCCTTTGAATGCTTATCAATACTAACTAAAAATCAAATTAACTATTTTGTACACAATGACTTTATTAACGGAGAAATTTTTAGTTGCCGAAGAGTTTGTCTTTTCAGCAAGCAATCTGCATTTTGATGTAGTCAACCCGTTTTCGGGAAAAATAGCCAGAAGAATCAGCAAGGCGGGAAAAGAGGATTTCAACACTTCGCTAAACTATTTGTGTTCTGTCTTTGGGAAATACAAAGCAGAACCGGTTCATGTTAGAGTAGAGCTTCTGAAGAAGATCTCAGAAAAGATTTCAGATGTTTCAGAGGACCTGGCTCAACTTCTCACCCTTGAAACAGGCAAGCCGATCAAGTATTCGAGGATTGAAGTTCAAAGAGCCATCTTGACTTTTACTCTCGGAAGTGAAGAAGCATCGAGGATAAACGGGGAGCTGATTGATCTGAGCCGTATCAAAGGTTCGGAGAATGTTCAGGGGATAATCAAAAGATTTCCCGTGGGAGTAATACTTGCGATAACTCCATGGAATTTTCCTGTAAATCTTGTTGCTCACAAACTATCACCCGCTCTGGCTTCGGGAAATGTTGTGCTGCTAAAACCAGCCTCTGCATCGGCGGCTTGCGGTATAGAAATAGTCAAGATCATAAAGGAATGTTGCGATGAAATGGAACTCGGATACTATCCTGTAAATGTTCTGACTGCTCCCGGAAGCATAACGGAAGAATTTGCATCGGATGAAAGAGTAAATCTTGTGAGTTTTACCGGAAGTTCTTCGGTAGGCTGGCATTTGAAGAAAGTTTTGAACAGACAGAAAATATCACTCGAACTTGGCGGAAATGCTGGAGTGATTGTTGATGAAACTGCGAATATTGAGGATGCAGTCGGAAAGATTGTTACGGGAGCATTCTCACAGGCAGGACAAAGCTGTATATCAGTTCAGAGGATTTTCGTTCATAAGACTATTTATGAAAAATTTCTCGACAGATATATTGGCGAAACAGAGAAGCTAAAGGTCGGAGATCCCTTTGACAATGAGACAGATGTCGCATCTATGATTAATGAAGAAGAAGCGAAACGGGCTGAAAGCTGGATTCAGGATGCGATCAGTGAGGGCGCAAAGGCAGTCACCGGTGGAACCAGGCAGGCAGCTGTTCTTGCGCCGACTATACTCTGCGACACCAATACTAATATGAAAGTGAATTCTCATGAGGTTTTTGCTCCTGTTGCTACTGTAACGGAGTTCAGTGACTTCGGCTCTGCAATCGAAATGATCAATGATTCTAAGTTCGGACTGCAGGCTGGTGTATTCACAAATAATATGAAGAACGCTTTCAATGCATTCGAGAAAATTGAGACAGGCGGTGTGATCATCAATAATGTTTCAACATACAGAATGGATGCAATGCCTTACGGCGGAGTGAAAGATTCCGGCAATGCACGTGAAGGTGTGAGGTTTGCTATAGAAGAGATGACGGAAAGAAAGATTATGGTGATTTGAGATTTGATAGTTAAAAGTTGCGGCGGAGCAGTCGCTTCGGGAAGAATTGAGAGTTGAGGCGAATCGTCTCTTCAGGAAAAGTTCAAAGTTCGAAGTTCAAAGTTCAAAGTTTAAAGTTTAAAGTTCAAAGTGATATGGAATCCAAACCTTTGATAGCTAAAAGTGAAAAAAGTATTTATAAATATCTGAATAAAATTCATGAACAAACAGAGTAAGGTTGCGATCTTCGGCGGAACAGGAATGCTGGGAGGCGCGATAAACAGGCGACTGAAAGCGCAGGGATATGAAAATATTCTTACACCATCGAGAAAGAACGGGTTTGATCTTTTAAAGAAAGAAGATGTTGACAAGTTTTTCAGCACAGAGAAGCCCGAGGGTGTATTCATGGTCGCGGGACTTGTTGGAGGGATTCTGGCAAACAATACAAGGCAGGCAGATTTCTTGTATCAGAATGCACTTATGATACTGAACGTGATAGAATCTCTGGCAAAGAATTCTCCTCAGACCAAACTTCTATACACTGGCTCAACATGTATCTATCCGAAAGAAAATCCGCAGCCGATAAGTGAGAACAGATTCATGACAGGTCCGCTGGAAGAAACTAATAAAGGCTATGCAGTTGCCAAAGGTATGGGAATTGTAGCTTGTCAGCTTTACAGACAACAATACGGTATCAACGCTATTGCTGCAATGCCGACAAATCTATACGGCCCAAACGACAATTACGATCTTCAGAACAGCCACTTCATTGCTGCAATGGTTCAGAAGTTTGTGAATGCAAAGAGAGAAGGCTCAGAATTGATATTCTGGGGAAGCGGCAAGCCGAGAAGGGAAGCGTTGTTTGTTGATGATTGTGCAGATGCATGCATTTATCTGATGGAGAACTATAACTCACCCGAGATAATCAACATCGGTACAGGTTTCGATCATTCAATACGCGAGTACATAGATATTGCTCAGAAGGTATTTGATTACAAAGGTGAAGTAAAGTGGGATACATCAAAACCCGATGGCATGTATGAAAAGAGAACTGACATTGCATATATCAAAAGCATTATGCCTTCATACAGTCCGAGACCGTTTGAAGAAGGTTTGAAGGAAGTTGTGAAGGTGGATTTTGGGATGGAAGTGTAGTGAGTTAAAAGTTGCGGCGAAGCCGTTCCTTCGGGAAAAGTTGTGAGTTGTTAATAGATTTCAGGATTGACTTCGAACAAATATCAACTGAATATTTTAAAGACATTTTATTAATAAATGCTCTTGATGTTGTTATCTTGAATGTTTTCTGAAATTCGACAAAGGACAAGTTTATTGAAATTTCTTCCGGTGGGACGGCCTCGCCGCTATTTCTAATTTTTAATTTCTAATTCTTAATTAATATCGTGGCAAATCCAACAAAATCAGATATCACCGAAAAGATAGTATCACTATCAAAGAGAAGAGGATTCATATTTCAGTCATCTGAAATTTATGGCGGCCTTAACGGCTGTTATGATTACGGCCCGCTTGGAGTTGAGCTTCTGAGAAATGTAAAAGAAGCATGGTGGAAAGAGATGACATACCGAGAAGATATTGAAGGAATAGATGCCTCTATACTTATGCATCCCCGGGTTTGGGAAGCATCCGGGCATGTCGAACATTTCACTGATCCTATGGTTGACTGCAAGGAATGCAAGGCAAGATTCCGTGAAGATCAGGTGGAGGATTCTGATTGCGGCAACAAGGCATACAAGGGACGCAAGGCATCAAAGTGCATGGCAGAAGGGAAATTTACAGCAGCAAGAAGTTTCAATCTGATGTTCAAGACTCACATCGGACCGCTTGAAGAATCTTCAGCGGCGGTATTTCTCAGACCTGAGACAGCCCAGGGCATTTATGTAAACTTCAATAATGTAAAAGATGCTTCCCGTCAAAGACTGCCGTTTGGAATTGCGCAGATAGGAAAAGCCTTCAGAAACGAAATCAACACAAAGAATTTTCTTTTCAGAACCAGGGAGTTCGAGCAAATGGAGATGCAGTATTTCATCAATCCGGCGGATGATCAGAAATTCTTCGAGTATTGGAGAGAAGAGCGATTCAACTGGTTTGTCAAATACGGAATGAAACCGGAGCGGCTGAAATTACATGTGCATGAAAAGCTGGCACACTATGCGCGTGCAGCAGTAGACATTGAATATGAATTTCCATTTGGTTGGGGAGAGATCGAAGGAATCCACAACAGGACAGATTTCGACCTGAAGCGGCACACGGAATTCTCCGGGAAAAAGATCGAGTACTTTGATGATCAGACAAAAGAAAGATTTACTCCGTTTGTTATTGAGACATCGGCAGGAGCGTCCAGAAGTTTTTTTGCATTTTTGTGCAACGGTTATGATGAAGAAGAAGTTACAAAACAAAATGATGACGGAACAACTTCTTCTGAACTCAGGACTGTCCTGAGATTTCATCCTTCACTTGCCCCGATCAAAGTTGCGGTTTTCCCGCTCGTAAATCGTGACGGAATGCAGGATATAGCTCATAGTATCAATGATGATCTGAGAAAGAAATTCAAATCATTTTACGATGATTCGGGAGCAGTGGGCAGAAGATACCGAAGACAGGATGAATGCGGCACACCATTCTGTGTTACAGTTGACTCGGAAACTATCTATGATAATACGGTTACAGTACGCGAGAGAGACTCAATGAAACAGGAGAGAATTCACAAGGATAATCTCCTTGAGTACATCAAAACCAAATTAGAGAATTGATTTGGATAGCAATCTAATAATCGGACTCATTGCAGCATCGCTTACAACATTTGCATTTCTTCCGCAGTCAATCAAAGCCATAAGAACAAGGCATACCGGTGATATTTCTTTGCTTATGCTGATAATGCTGGAAGTTGGAATAATCATCTGGATAGTTTACGGTTTTCTGGAAAGGGATATCCCGCTGCTGGCAGCCAACAGCGTATCATTTGTGCTGATTACAGTTACGCTCATTTTGAAGATAAGACATGGATAGTGACATACTAAGAAATGTGAACATGTTCTCGGTTCTCAATGATAAAGAGCTTGATAAGATCTTTTCACTTTCATCCGTGAAGAAGTTCTCCAAAGGCGAAATGATCTTTTTTGATTCTGAACCATATCTGGGATTCTATGTAGTGCTTGAAGGAAGCATCAAAATCTTTAAGATTGCAGGGGACGGAAGGGAAAGGATAATTCATTTTGTTTACCCTTATAATACATTTGCAGAAGTACCGCTGTTTGAACAATCTGAAAAAATAAGAAACGATATGTGTGCCTATCCTGCAAATGCAATGGCTCTTGAAGATGATACGCTCCTTATTCTGATCAGATCGATGCCTTTTTATGATCTCCTGCACAAGAACAATGAAATCTCTCTGAAACTTCTCGGGGCACTTTCCAAAAGGCTTAGATACCTTAACAATTATATTGAAAGCCACATGAAAGATATTCCTCATCGCCTGGCAGAATTTCTAATGCAGGAATATAGAAAATCAGGAAAAGCAGAAAGTAAGAGAATAGAGATTTTGATGACCAAACATGACCTTGCGTCATATCTTGGAACGATTGATGAGACACTTTCCAGAACATTCAAGAAATTTCAGGCTGACGGTTTGATAGAAATGAAGGGCCGAAATGTGGTCATAAAAGATTTAGCAAAGCTATCTAAGCTTGCAGATGAGTAAACTTGGTTCAATTATTCGTTTCTGGCAAGGAAGTTCTGACTTTTTGAACTACAATTTGAATCAAGTTATGAATTATCCGCCCACTGCTCCAAGTGCTTTGGCTCATTATGAACTGAACGATTTAGAGAGCGATACTTCAGAATTTGCAGAATTCATGAGGTTTGGTAACAAATAATTTGCATCATTGACTTAAGTCAAACCATCTAATATCTATCAATTGTAATTTTGTATAGATATGAGAACACCGTCGAAAATAGAATTCACAAAAGAATCAAGGCTTGAAGACATATTGGATTTGTCAATCAGTTATGCTGATATATTTGATAAATATGACATTGACTATGGCAATTTTGGAAAGCTGACTCTTGGTGAAGTCTGTGAATCAATCCCGCTGAAGCTTGCAACGCTCATTTCTGAACTCAGCAAGAAAGATACGAACGGTATAGTCTGCCGCAATATGAATGAATGGGACGTTGTTTTTCTTTGTGACTTCATAAACACGAACCTCCATCATAAAATCAAGGGATTAGTTGCCGAATTTGAAAACACTTTCAGGGTTTTGTTCAGAAAGGGATTTATACACGAAGACATAAAGAAACTTTCAGTGGATTTTGCGGCTGATATTCTTTCACATCTTAAGAAAGAACAACGGATGCTTTTCCCATACATAAAGCATATGTCAACGGCATTGGAAACGGGTAAGGAAATTCAAATGGCACCTTTCGGACTTATATGTATGCCGATCAAAGCTCTTAAGCGGGAACATCTTCAGATAACCGAAATGGCAGAAATTCTTGGCAGAATACTTGCAGATCTCAACCGCCGCGATGGTTTATTGCAGGATGAAAAATTTGAATTAATGAATACACTCAGGAAGAGTTTTAAGCTGCACATACATTTTGAGAACAATATCCTCTTTCCAAAGGCAATTTCACTTGAAAAAAAAATATTTAAGTCAAACCAAAACACATTAGTAAACAAATCAAAAAATAAATGTACATGAAAAACAATCTCATCAGCAAGATTCTGAAACTTATGATCGTACTTGCATTCGTTGCAATTTCCGGATGCGGTGATAATCCGGAAATAGGTATCGGTCCGATAAAGGAAGTCAAACTTGATGCACAGATCAATCAGGATATGGCAAATAAGGGAAAAGCAATTTTCGAGCAAAAGTGTATCTCGTGTCATAAGTTTAATGAAAAGTTGGTCGGACCTCCGCTTGCAGGTGTCACCAAGAAAAGAAAACCCGAATGGTTAATGAACATGATGCTCAATCCTATTGAGATGACTCAGAAGAATCCGGCAGCACAGGAATTGTATAGACAATATCTTGTTCAGATGACATTTCAGGATGTAACACAGGATGATGCAAGAAGTATTCTCGAGTATTTTCGTTCTATGGACAAATAACCATATTTCAATCAAATCAAAATTCGAACAAATATGAAAGCTCCAAGATCAGTTACAAATTGTTTGATGCTGATAGTTTTTGCGGCATTGCTTGCCACAGTCAGCGGATGCTCCTCAAAAAAGGATTCAAAGGGGCCGGCACTTAGCGGTGATGAAGCCAGCAGAGTATATGTTGAGCCGGGAAAGTATGATGAGTTTTACTTCTTCATTTCAGGCGGATTCAGCGGACAGGTTTCTTCTTACGGAATTCCTTCCGGACGCTTGCTAAGAGTCATTCCGGTTTTCTCAGTCAATCCGGAAAACGGATGGGGCTATACCGAAGAAACCAAGCCGATGCTTATGACATCTTACGGATTTATTCCTTGGGATGACTCGCACCATGCAGAGTTGTCACAAACCGAAGGCGTGCCTGACGGTAAATGGCTGTTCATCAACGGCAATAATACTCCGAGGATTGCGAGAATAGATCTGGCTACATTCCGGACTGTTGAGATTATTGAAATCCCTAACAGTGCAGGAAATCACTCATCGCCGTTCACTACGCCGAACTCGGATTATGTTGTAGCCGGAACAAGATTCAGCTTGCCGATTGAAAACAAAGACGTTCCGATTTCTACCTATAAGGAGAATTTTAAGGGTGCATTGAGCTTTATCAAAGTTGACAAGGCATCCGGCAACATGTCAGTTGATTTTCAGATCATAACTCCTCCGTTTGATTATGACCTAAGCCATGCCGGCAAAGGACCTTCTGACGGTTGGTTCTTCTTCACATGCTATAATTCTGAAATGGCGCATACTCTGCTCGAAGTCAATGCTTCACAGAAAGACAAAGACTTTTTGCTTGCTGTTAATTACAGAAAGATTGCTGAGCTTGCAGCTCAGAATAAAGGAACAATGGGAAAGACAAGATTTGCTCACAATGTATTTGATGAAAAGACACAGACTGCATCTACTGAATGGGTTGAACAAGTGAGAATGATCAATGCTTCAGACCTTAAAGGACTAATGTACTATATCCCTTGTCCGAAATCACCGCACGGTGCGGACGTTGATCCGACAGGCGAATATATTTCAGCAGGTGGCAAGTTAGCTTCTGTCATACCTGTTTATTCATTTTCCAAGATGATCAAAGCTATTGAGGGCAATCAAACTGACGGAGAAATCGATGGCATTCCGGTTTTAAAATACGATGCATGCCTTTCCGGTGAAGTTCAGAACCCGGGACTCGGTCCTCTTCATACTGAATTTGATGATAAGGGATTTGGATACACATCTGCATTTGTTTCATCAGAGGTAGTTAAGTGGAATGTACAGACAAAAGAAGTAGTCGACAGGATTCCTGCTTATTATTCGATCGGCCACCTAACAATTCCCGGCGGAGATTCGAAGAAACCCTGGGGAAAGTATTTGCTTGCAATGAACAAAATCACAAAAGACAGATATCTGCCAACAGGACCTGAATTAACTCAATCAGCGCAGTTGTTTGATATATCAGGCGACAAGATGAAATTGCTGGCTGACTTTCCAACAGTTGGCGAGCCGCACTATGCGCAGGCAATTCCGGCTGATCTCATTACAAAGAATCAGGTAAAGATTTACAAGCTTTCTGAGAATATGAATCCGTACGCTGTTAAGAGTCCGAACGAAACGCGTATAGAAAGAAAAGACGGGGCCGTTCATGTATATCTTGGTGCAATCCGTTCTCACTTTACTCCGGATAATATCGAAGGTGTTATGGTAGGTGAGACTGTCTATTTCCACATGACAAATCTCGAGCAGGACTGGGATATACCTCATGGATTTGCAGTGATGGGCAATCAGAATTCTGAAATGCTTGTAATGCCGGGCGAAACATGCACTTTAAAATGGGTACCTGAAAAGGCGGGTATCTATCCGATGTATTGCACGGACTTCTGTTCGGCACTTCATCAGGAAATGCAGGGATATATAAGAGTATCTGATAAGGGTGCTAATGTTCCGTTGGTAGCCACCGGCGGAAAATAATTTCAAATCTTCGGGGCGCTCTAAAGGGCGCCCCAAAATTTTTTAATATATGAAAAAGTCATCGATAGCGATTATTTTTGTTGCGGTTGCAATGCTTGTGGGAATATACTTTGTTCCGATTTGGGAAATAGTTCTTGATGCGCCACAATATCCGGAAAGCTTAATGATGGAAATTCACATTAACGGAATGTCGGGAGATTTGCAAACAATAAACGGTCTGAATCATTATATTGGAATGAAAGTGATCGAGCCGGAATCAATAACAGAACTTAAACTGATGCCCTACATTCTGGCATTTCTGATTTTGTTCGGCATAGTCACGGCATTATTGAAAAGCAAAAAATTGCTGTATGCCTGGTTCATAATACTGCTGCTGACTGGAATTGCAGGAGCCGTGGATTTCTACTTATGGGAATATGATTACGGTCACAATATTGATCCCAATGCGATCATCAAAGTTCCCGGTATGAACTATCAGCCGCCGCTTATAGGTTCAAAGCAGTTGCTGAATTTTACGGCACAGTCATTGCCGGACATTGGTGCATATCTGGCCTTTGCAGCAGGTGCCCTGCTGTTATTTGTGATCATCAGAGAAAGAAAGTCAACACCTAAAATATAATGAACAAAATCATGCTGAACATAATACTTATCACAGCTTTGATGCTGATGGGATGCAGCAAGGAAATCTCGCCTATTGATTATGGAAAGGATCAATGCGCACATTGCCGTATGACAATTGTAGATAAGAAATACGGTTCTGAAATCGTTACCTCGAAAGGCAAGGTTTTTAAATTTGATGCTGCCGAATGCACGATCAATTATATACTGGATAACAAAGCAGAGGAAAGTGATCTGGAGATGATACTTGTTACAGATCTTGCTCATCCGGAAAATTTCATTGATGCGCGAACTGCCTCGTTTCTGATCACACCAAAACTGCGCAGCCCGATGGGAGAGAATATTTCATCGTTTCCGGATAAAGAAACGGCAATGAAGTTTCAAAGTGAATTTGGCGGAGAGTTATATGATTGGAACGGACTTAAACAGTTGTTAGGATCGAGATGAGTTCCATTTCCGGATTAATATTCTCTGCAGTTTTCTTCTTCGCGTTAAATTCTTTTTGCAGCGCAACTGCCCGTGACCTCAATGTTTGCAATGAATGTGAATACAAAACAATTGCAGATGCATTGCTCGCCAGTGAAGACGGTGACAGGATTATTGTCAAGAGCGGTGAGTATAAAGAACATGACCTTGCAATAAACAAGGAAATAAGTCTGATAGGAGAAGGCAGACCGGAGATAAATGCGGAGCTAAAGGGAGCCGGAATTGTTATTAACAGGAGCAATGTGACAGTGTCAGGATTTAAGATCAGAAATGTTGATGTCAATTATCTGTCGGAACCGGCAGGGGTAAGAGTTGAGTATTCTGATAATTGTATTATAAGAAACAATGAATTTGAAAATACGTTCTTTGCAGTTTATCTGGCGGGAGCAAAGAAATGTGAGGTATTGGAAAACAAAATAGCCGGATTGGCGAGAACCGAGTCATCATCAGGCAATGGGATTCATCTATGGAAATGCAGGGAGCTTAACATAAGCGGCAACGAAATTTCCGGACACCGTGACGGGATCTATCTCGAGTTTGTTTCATCAAGCTTCATAGACGGAAACTTCAGCAACAAAAATCTCCGGTACGGACTTCACTTCATGTTCTCTGACAGCAATTCATATTCACAGAATACTTTCGAGACCAACGGTGCGGGTGTAGCAGTAATGTATTCAAAGTTTATAATCATGAAGGGAAATACTTTCAGAAACAATTGGGGTGAATCATCTTATGGACTGCTTCTCAAAGAACTTTACGATGGCTTGCTTGAAGGAAACCTTTTCTATAAGAATACTGCCGGCATTCATCTTGAGGGCTCGAACAGAATTGAAATGATCGGCAACGACTTCATTGAGAACGGTTGGGCGTTGAATGCACTCGGCAATTCATACGACAACAAGATCCTCAACAATAATTTTATCAACAACACCTTCGACATATCTTCAAACGCATCTAAGAGCAACAACACTTATTCAGGGAATTACTGGGATAAATATAAAGGTTACGATCTCAACAGAGACGGTACCGGTGATATTCCATACAGACCCGTCAGTTTGTTCTCAATGATCCTTGAAAAATCTCCCGAAAGCATTATCATGCTTCGAAGCATCATAGTAGATCTTCTTGATGCAGTTGAGAGAATAGTCCCATCGGTTATTCCGGAAACTCTGATTGATGAGAAACCCAGTTTCCAAAAGCGGACATGATAGAGATAGTCAACCTTCATAAGGCCTTCGGAAAGACTCTTGCATTGAACGGTGCCAACCTTATTTGCAAAGAAGGTTGTGTCAGTGCTTTGATGGGACCGAACGGCTCCGGAAAATCTACTCTGATGAAATCAATTCTTGGTCTTGTTATTCCGGATTCAGGTACAATCACAATTGATGATGAGAAAATATCCAACGGATTTGAATACAGGCATAAGATAGGATATATGCCGCAGGCCGTGAATTATCCCCACAACCTGAAGGTGATTGAGCTGTTTGAAATTCTGAAAAAACTCAGAACAAATGATACCGATGAGGAATTGATCAGTGAGTTCAAAATAAATGAAATATATGAAAAGAAGTTCGGACAGCTATCCGGAGGAATGAAACAACGGGTGTCAGCTGCAATAGCTTTTTTGTTCAAACCACAGATATTGATTCTTGATGAACCCACTGCGAGTCTTGATCCGCTTTCTGCAGAGGTCATGAAAGCAAAGATCAGAAAGAGTAAAGAAGAAGGATGTAACATAATAATAAGTTCGCACCATGTCTCAGAAGTTGATGAAATGGCTGACAGGATAGCATTCATGCTTGAAGGAAAAATAGTAATTGACAGAATGATAAAGGAAATCAAAAACGGATCGGGAAATATCAGACTCGGAAAAGTCATTGCAGAAATGCTGAACACAAATTGAACGAGGTCAAATGAGCATAAGCATACTAAAATATGTCTTCTTTGATCTTCTGCGAAGCAGGTTCATAATCACTTACGGGATAATGCTTGCTCTTATAAGTCTTGGGGTTGCATATTTCAGCAATGATGAAATGAAAACATCTCTTACTTTGCTGAACATCATTCTGTTTATAATTCCTTTGGTATGCCTGATCTTTGGCTCAATACATTTCTATGACTCGGGCGAGTTCATAGAGTTTCTTCTTACACAACCCGTAAGCAGGAACACCGTTTTCAGGGCAGAGTATCTGGGGCTTACTCTTGCATTGTCAGTTGCGGCAATTGCCGGATTGATTCCGGCGATAATCCTAAACGGTATAACAGTGTCGGCATTGTTCCTTACCATCATTTCCGTGGCAATGACATTCATTTTCACAGGACTAGCCTTTCTTTCATCAACCATCAATACAGAAAAAGTAAGAGGAATAGGTTTATCAATTGTCCTTTGGTTATTTCTTGCCATAATTTTTGATCTTATAATAGTGCTTCTCATTATCCTCTTCAGAGACTATCCGCTTGAGAATCTTATTATTATATTCACTTCACTCAATCCGATAGACCTGGGGAGGATCCTCCTTCTTCTTAAGACAGATGCTTCAGCAATGATGGGATTTACGGGTGCCTCGTTCAAGCTCTTCTTCGGTAGCACAACAGGTATTGTTGTTTCATCACTTGCGATGTTTTTGTGGATTCTTATTCCCTACTTTCTGGCAATAAGGATCTTCAGAAAGAAAAACTTTTGATGTGCACTTTTTGAAATCTCATCACGGCTGAAGTATCAGCTCTTCTTAATTTACACCTGCTTTTGAAAACTTGGTTACCGCATTTTTCTTTGCAGGTATTGTTCTAAGATATGCATATATAGCTGAAAGATCCTCTTCACTCATTCCACCATACATTGTCCAAGGCATAAATGTATTGAACTCTCCGGGAGCGATCTTTGGGGAAACATAGTTAGAATCAGTGAAAGATTTGAATTTTCTAACAAACTCCTGCTCAGTCCATTTTCCTATTCCGGTTTCCGTGTCTGGCGTGATATTGGAGGTTCTCAGAACACTGCCGTCAGGAAACTGAAATTCTCTTCCCCCGCTATACATAAGCTCTTTTATGATTTGTCCTTTATCAACCTGTGTGTGACACTCTATGCAGCCCGAAGCATTTGCAAGATAACTGCCATAAGCAACTTTGTCAGACTTTGAAGGCATCTTCTGTGGTTCGGCATTCTGTGGTATAGTGTTGATGATAAAGTTCATCGGAAAATCAGACGAGGATTCAGGTACCTTGTTGTCAATCGGAGGTATGGATCTTATGTAAGCAATTATTGACTTAATATCTTCGGGATCCATTTTGCCGTAATACGGATAGGGCATTACAGGAAACATTGCCTTCCCGTTCTTATCAACCCCCGTAGTTATCACCCTGTAAAGCTCTCCATCTGTGTAACTGCTTATGCCTGCAGGTGTGATGTTACGAGCATAATAGACTCCGGGGAAATCCATGGTCTGATCAAATCTGTCGCCTCCCATACCTAATGTTCCCTCCTTCAATGGCGCGGCAAACAGAGACATGTCACGTGTAGAATGACAGTCCATACAAACCGTAACATGATTTGCCAGATATTTGCCTCTTGCAATTCTTTCGGGAGTCATTTCTACCTTAAGGTCAATTGCCGGGTCAACTTTCGGCAACGCAAGTTTAACATAAGTAAGCAATCCGGCAATGCCGACTGCTGCAATGATTACAAGAAAAAACAGAATTTTAAGCAGTTTTTTCATTGGAGATATCTGATTTTTTGGTTTTGAAATTTCAAATGCAATGAAGTATTGCTATTGACGGCAAATTTGTCGCGAAAGTTTCAAAATTTGTTTTGGCACCGCAATGCTCCATCAATACTTGTTCCACTTCTTTAAATTGTTTTGTGCAATATAAAAATCTTAATTTACAATTGCACAAAATATTTTTGCTTGTATTTCCGGAGTTGATTTGTCTGAAAATTTTCTTCCCAAACTATGACATTTGTCATACTTTGTTTGTCCTAAGTTTGCCATTTTTAAGTAAATAAGGATAGAAAAATTTCTCCCCAAACGTCCTCGTTCTAAACCTACGGAATGGACATTGAAGTTTGTTGTCCAAATTGAAAAACTAATTAACTTCAGCAATGAAAAAGCTATTTACAGAAAGCAAAATGTTGAGTGTGGTTTTCATCGCAATGGGAATCGTACTCTTAGCGGGGAGTAATTTCTATAACAATGAGTTCAAGATCAGTAAGTATCTCAACACTATTATAAACTCCACCGTCACGGATGAACAACTTCTTGTCTGGATAGAGTTTGCTGACAAGGGTGAAGATTCACAGCTCATGATGAGATCACCGGAAAGACTGCTCACGAAGGAGTCGCTGCAAAGAAGAATGAAGGTAAAACCGGTTGATCAGCTGGTTGATTTCACAGACCTCCCGCTTAATGAATCATATGTGTCTGATGTTGTCGGTTCGGGAGTAAAAGTGAAACAGCGTTCGAAATGGTTAAACAGAATCTCGTGCTATGCAACAGCAGAGCAGATTAATGAGATAGCAGATTTTGAACATGTGAGAAAGATTGACATAGTAAAGAAGTTTGTAAGAAACTACGATTATCCGGAGACACCCGAGGGCGGAACTTTGCCGGAAGTAAATTCCGCCGATTCAGACAACATCACTTCACTGAATTACGGAAGCTCACTTGCTCAAATGCAGATCATCAATGCAGTTACAACTCACGACAGCGGATATTACGGGCAAGGTGTAATAGTTGCATCATTCGATGCGGGTGTTGACAATATTGAGCATCCATGCTTTGATTCACTCAGAGCAAGAGGATATCGCTCGTATGATTTTGTGAACCATGATACAATTGTTGATGATCAGTCAGGACAACAAGGTCAGGGTTATCACGGTACAAATACACTTTCACTTGTGGGGGGATACCGTCCGGGAAATCTTATCTCTCCGGCATTCAGATCAAAATTCTTCATTGCCAAAACAGAGAATACAGATAGTGAAACTCCAGTTGAAGAAGACAACTGGATTGCAGCAGCAGAATGGGCAGACAGTCTTGGAGCTGATATCATAACCAGTTCGCTTGGTTATATTGGAATGGATGGTGGTTCAAGCAGAAGTTATGACTGGACTTGGATGAACGGGGACAGTTGCGTGATAACAATCGGAGCAGACCTTGCAGTGAATAAAGGAATTGTAGTTTGCAACTCGGCCGGCAATGAGGGCACACATACAACTCACAATACACTTGGTGCGCCATCTGACGGTGACAGCGTGATTGCTGTTGGTTCGGTTGGCAGCACGGGTACAAGGTCTTCATTCTCTTCTGTCGGCCTTACAACAGACGGAAGAATAAAACCGGACGTAATGGCAAGAGGCAGCGGCAACTATGTCGCGCAGTCAGGCAGCGGAACAGGTTATTCTACTGTGAGCGGAACATCTTTCTCATGTCCTATGACAGCAGCCGTTGTTGCGCAAATGCTTTCTGCAAACAATACACTCACTCCGATTCAGGTGAGGGAAATTCTCAAACAGACCGCAAGCAAGAGTACTACACCTGACAGGTTCATGGGCTGGGGAATTATCAATAGTTGGGAAGCTGTTAAAGTGGCTAGAACAACAGTAAATCCAAAAGTCCTGAATCTAAAACTCTACATCGAAGGACTTTATAATACCGTATCTTCCACTATGATTTCAGATACAGTTAAAGTATTTTTGAGAAACTCTGTTTCACCATTTGCCAAAGTTGACTCGGCGAGCGTTAAGCTAAATACATCCGGTCAGGGAACTCTGTCTTTCTACAATGCTTCAGCAAGTTCATATTATTTGCAGATCAGTCACAGAAGCGGTATTGAAACATGGAGCAAGTCACCTCAGACATTCATTTCCAACAATCTGAGCTATG
>CALEVL010000265.1 GCA_937924675.1 uncultured Ignavibacteria bacterium
TCTATGAACAGATCCAATGCCTTATCCTTATTGGAATAGGCGGGCTTGCCGTTCATGTCTTGAGAATGAGCTGAGACCGACAGGGCAGTTAAGGTTGCAGTAAAAAACAGAATTTGTAAGAAGAATCGAAAAAATTTCATTGGATTAAAATAATTCTAATGAGCCCAATTTACAACGCAGATAATTGAGAATGTAAAATGTTCGTTAGTCTGAGTTTTCGGACTGCATTGCATAAAACAAATGCCAAATGATAATCAGCAGATGCTATGCTCCAATTTCCCCATTAGATGGTAAAAAAAGAGTCGCTCACATAAATGAACGGCTCTTCGAATTCAATAATGAAGCGTTGTTCTTATATACAGTAAATCTCTAAAACTGAGAACTAATGTTACTGTATTTTTACTTCATCCAACAGAATTGCTGTATCATAAATGCTGTCGCCAATGTCTCCGCAAATAAGAACTATTACAACGGTCTGACCTCTGTAGGGAGTCACATCCACGGTGGTTGACTGCCAGTTAGTCATATACACATCACCCTGATCGAATACAATATCAGGAGAAACTTTAACAAGCTGTCCAACCTGATTTGTATCAGCACCAAATTGTGTCGCTATCTGATCTATATTCTTTGACAACAAAGTAACTTCAGTTCCATCAGACTTGATCAACTTGATCCTAAAATAATCCTGAAATTGTGAATGTATAAACTCAAGGAATTCTTCTGAGAGAAAATTCCATTTCAGAACAAGGCTTGACTGATTGTTCTCAATTTTGAAACATTGTGATAGTGAACCGCTTGAAGTTGTATATCCAAGTCCGGTAGAAATAATGCCAAGATAAGAGCCCTGAGAGGGAGCAATTGAGCCAAGACGGGTAAGAATCCTTCCGTCACCTTCTTTTGTCCATCCCTCAAGATTTCCAGCTTCATAATTACCGTTTATCAAAGCAAAGGAGAAGGACATATTTGTTGAACTCTTCATCTCAAATCTTGCACTGTAAGGATTGTGCGGATCTGTTGCATCAAAATATGCCTCATTAGCTGCAAGCCCCCTTGCGAATCTTCTTGAAACAGTGTCAGCCATTCTTGCTGCGAAATCTGAGTAAACTATCTTGCTGTAACCATAATAAACCTTCGCGCCTTTTAAGAAGAATGCATCCTTCAGCTTGTCCGAAATAGTGCTCTCACATGAACTGTTAAAGATCACACTATTGGAAAATGTTCCGGGAAGCTGTTTGATGAATTCGGGATACACAGTATAAACAGTGGCTGTATCCTGTGAAGTGCCTGTGTTTGAGATTCTAACTTTCTCCCACAATCCCAACTGACCTGACAATAAAAGCGGCAGGTAATATTGAGTGAAATTGGCTTTGAAAATGTCCAGCTTTTCGCCTGTGAAAATCAACTCACCTCCTAAACCGTGAGTATCCATAAATATAAAACCAAACTTTGTCATATCAGAAAGCACTGCCACTGTAGCATCCTGATTTGAAAATTCAGTGTATTTAAAGTCTCTGCATGTTGCCTGATTTAGTGCATTCTTTACAACAGGTACTTTATCAGGATTGAATATTGTCCTGTAAGGAGTATAGATCAGCACATTTCTGTTCCCGACAATATTCGGATCCAGCAGTGTATTATCCGAAATACCTGTTCCATCGGCAAATCTCACATTTGAATTATCACCGCGAGTCTGCATTTGCACCGGAATAGGAGTTCTCCTTTGGCGCAGGTCACTTAGAGAATCTGAAATCAGACCGCCTTGTGTTGAATTGCCCTGAGCATCTTTTTGAGAAACAAGAAAGCCCCCTTTGATTCCGCTAGTGAAAGTTACTTTGACGCCTGGACTTTCCGGCGAATAGCTTGCTGATGTTACGCCAGGCTGCGTCTGAAGATATGCTGCAGTCTGATTCATTGCATTTTCGTAGTTGTTTAAATTACCGCCAAGGGTTGTGAGAAATATACTCTCTGCAGATTTCAGTGTTTGCTTGTTTTGATTGATTGTTGACAAGCTTACGCTTGAGTAAACTGTGATCGAGGTTGTATTTGAATTTGCAGTTACATTTTGATTCTGATAAGACACGATTGCAGATGCTACGTATGTCAGGTTTCCGGAAGCAGATTCATTTACGTTAAGCCGGCCGCAATAGATTCCGTCATTTGCAATCTCATCGCCGTTGGTTGTATCGCCGTTATCCTTAAGCAAACCAAGTTCCGTAAGATTTCCCGCAGCGTCTTTCTTGTTGATCTTAATATTAGCATCAACCAGGGTTACTCCCGGTTTTACATTCAATTGGAACTTTACAACTGTGGAAGTATTCTGAATAATGCCTGTTGGTGTTGAGGTAAGTGTTCCAAGCTCAGTCGTTGTACCGGATGGGGGATTGACAGTATTGTCTTCAGTACATCCGGAGATGGTCATTAGTACTGTAAATACAATAACTAAGGGAACTAAGTAAGACCTTTTCATAATTGCTTTCCTTTCGTCTTTAATTTATTCACTGTACGCTCAAAACTATGCAGATCAATCTCACCAAAAAATGCATAAATCTTTGCGAAGTGAGTCAGGACCACACGCATACTTTTGGGAAATCCTCTCTTTTTGATCTGAGCTTCTTATTTGTTAGGGTTGTGAATCAAATGATTTGATGAGATGTTGTGAGCAGTTTTCAGGCGACTCATGAAAGAAGATAACCGATGCAGCAGCAAGTCCTTTCAATGCCATTATCTTTGATGTTCTGAAGGCAGAAAGAAGCGAGTATTTAGATTGAAATACAGTGGAGTTCGCAGAGAAGACACAAAGTTCGTGGTTACTTTAATTATGAGTCAACGAATCACTTCTAACTCAACCCATGCTACATCTAGTTTGAGTCAAAGCGAATTGCAGCAACTTATCAAATATGCCTTTATATACAGCATGACAAAGATTAAATTATAATAACTTTTAATA
>CALEVL010000266.1 GCA_937924675.1 uncultured Ignavibacteria bacterium
TTGAAGAACAATATCATTGCATAAATTGCTCTCCATGAAAGCAGCGAAGTCACTGCAAGTACTGTAGATAACAAAATTACTCCCCTTGAGAACGCATACTCCTTGAAGAAATATGTTATTGAAGAATTAACAAAGAATCCTACAATGATCGCATTGAAAGCTCTTGGAAGCGACAGAAAATTCTTTCTCGTATATGAACCAAAGATCCCCAGCAGAATTAACCAAACCAAGATATAAACCGCTATTATAAAGAGATAGTCTTTGTTGGGAAAGATGTTGAACCTAATGTGGACGGCAAGCAAATAAGATCCGAAAAGCAATGAAGCATCAATCAACGGAAGGAAGAAGAATCTAAGCAAGCGCTTTGAATAAGAAGCTACTGACCTGGTATAGATACCTGCCTGCAACAATGGTGAAAGAAACCTCGAGAATCCGGCAAGATTCTTTCTCACAAAGATGCTCATCGCTCCGTAGAAATTATTCACGTAAGAGAGATGAGTCTTCCTGGTGCTTTCGCCTTTGAAATGTATTGTTGTTACTTCGGGATAATAATAGATCTTATATCCGATTCTCTTTATCTGAAAACAAAGATCAAGATCTTCACCGTACATAAAATAATCCTCGTCAAAATAGTTTGCCTCCCTTATGACATGTGTTGGCATAAACATAAATGCTCCGCAAATGGCATCAACTTCATAAGTCTCATTCACATCAAGGTAAGTCAGATTATAGCGAGAGAATGCTTTGCTTTTTGGGAATAGTTTTGACAAACCCAGAATTCTCGGAACAGCAACCCGTGGCGTAGGAAAACTTCGCCTGCATGCTGAATCCAGTTTACCGTTAGCTAAAATGAGTTTGGAAGTAACTGCCCCCGCATCAGGATGCAGCCTGCAAAACTCATGCATCTTCTCAAATGTATTCTCTTCAAGGATTGTGTCCGGATTTAGTATCAGAGTATATTCCCCAGTCACACTTCTGAGTGCAATATTGTTTGCCTTTGAGAATCCAATGTTCTGCTCATTCTCTATGACATTAACTTCAGGATACTTTATTCTGATATGCTCTGCGCTGCCATCAATTGAGTTGTTATCAACCATGAATACTTCAACAGTAAACTTCCCGGCAGCTGCTTTATATACAGATGAGATGCAATTATCCAATAGATCCCGGACATTATAATTTACTATTACAACAGATATATCAACTGCTTTATTCATCTTTGCGTCTTCATGTAATAATTAAAATACAAGTCCCCTGACTCCTTCACTCCTGTCCTTTCTTCAATGCTGCCGCTTCCAATGTGGACACTGTGATAATTGTATCTTAATGAATCGCTTACCAGATCGGGCTTAGACTGCCTGCTCAATGTAGGAAAAGCATCTATCAGATAATCAGGTCTTAAGGTCCATATAATATATTCTTCATCTGATTTGTCTCTTTCGCCTACTCCGTATTTCCCGCTCCTTGAAATATGCAAATCGTTCAGCCCAAGACGGTCGTAGCTTTTCAGCCCTGAGAAATACGGGATAATGCCTGCAGATTCTACTGCAACTGTCTCGCCGGGCAGAGAATTTTCTTTCAGCCAGATTCCGGCCTTTTCCATATTTTTATAGTGAAGCATAGTACTTTCCACACCAAGCATAGGGAATGCTCTTGTGTCAAGTAAAACAGTCAGCGGATAAATTATGAAGAATATAGACACAATGAACTTTAATAATGTACCGGATTTCAGTTTAGCCACTATGCTTGCAGATCCGAGTGCAACCAGCGTAAATATTAATGATATTACCGGCACGAAGAATCTCTGAACTAACAGATTATCACCGCCAATGCTGATAATGTAAAAGATGTAAATTCCGAGAATGAAGAACATGAATCTGATTCTGACATCACTGAATATTTCTTTAAGAATATAGATCGGAAATATCAGAAGAAATCCGCCTGCCATACTCTCCCTGACAAACTTAAAACAATAGTAAAACCCTTTTAACTGCTGATCTTCAAATCCTGTTTTTGCGTAGAATGTGTTTGGAAGAAGCTGTCCGTAATATCCGTATCTCCAATTGAAATAGTATCCATAAGCAGCCATGAAAATAACTACCGGCAGCGCAAGCTTTTTCAACCGATGTGTAAAACTCTCTGATGCATTCTGCCTGTTGAAGATGAGCATAAATAAAAACGAACCTGCAAAGAACAAGACTCCCTCGGGACGTGTCAATGATGCAATCAGAAACAGAAGAGATGAAGAGTATAACAGCAACACTCTGCCTTTCTGAAGATATAGCAGCACACATGTTAAACCTGACAAGACTGTAAACGAAAAAAAGAGAGTCTCCATTCCTGAAAAACTCCATAAGACAAATCCGGGATTAATTGCGACCAGATAAGCGCTTAAGAAAGAAACAGGACCAAACATTTCAAAGATTTGTACTGATATGAAATAGGTCAGCAGTATCATGCCTACTGCTGAAATCAATGAGATTATCCTCGCACCTGTAAGCAGATCAATCCCGAATTTCTTAAACACCGACATAATAATTACCCATAAGAAATTGGTATAACCTTCCACTCTTTCTCCTGCATTATATACAATCCCATTACCTGAAGCAAAGTTCTCGGCATATCTGAAACTTATGTAAGCATCGTCTGACAGGAAATCAATCTTGAGGGTCAGAATCAGGAAGAGCAAAATAATGGAAGTTAGTACCGCGGCTTTGATATTCAATAACTGATTAGTTAAATGAATTAATGATCAGAGCTTTCCGAATATCGATTTTACTTTTAGTTTCCATACCATGAAATAAGCTTCATAAACAACCTTTCGCGACATTTTTGATTCTCCCTCTCTTCTGTCAATGAACAGAATTGGCACTTCAACTATTCTGAAACCTTTCTTGTAAAACTTGAATTTCATTTCGATCTGAAATGAATATCCGTTTGAGTGCACTTTATCGAGATCAATCTGCTTTAGTGAACTTACTTTGTAGCACATAAAACCTGCTGTTGTGTCTTTTACCTTAAGGCCGGTTATAGTTCTGGTATAAACAGAGGCCATGTAACTGAGTATGAGTCTGCCAATTGGCCAGTTGAGCACTGAAACACCATGAACATATCTTGAGCCGATAACAAGATCATATCCTTCTCTGATCTTCTCCATAAAATCCTTCAGATACTTTGGATCATGAGAAAAGTCAGCATCCATTTCAAAGACGCAATCATAACCTCTTTCAATCGCATATTTGAAGCCGGCTACATAGGCAGTCCCTAACCCAGATTTCTTTTCCCGTCTGAGCACAAAGACATTAGGATTCTTCATTGCTTCTACAAGGTCTGCTGTGCCGTCCGGAGAATTATCATCGACAACAAGTACATTGAAATTTTCTACATCATTACTGTTAAGCAGAACTTCAGGAATGATCTTGGTAATATTGTCTGCTTCGTTGTAGGTTGGTATAATAACAAGGACTCGAATCATCTTCTAAATTCCTTTCATTCTCATCATTACAAAAACAGTATTTGCCATTATTTTGAGGTCGAGTTTCAGACTCATATTTTCTATGTAATAAAAATCGAATTGAAGTTTGGACCTTACATCATCGAACGACGAATCATACTTGTGTTTCACCTGAGCCCATCCGGTTATCCCGGGTTTAATTAACATTCGTTTATAGTAATAAGGAATTTCCTTTTTGAGTTGCTCAACAAAAAACGGTCTCTCCGGCCTTGGACCAACAAGACTCATTTCATTCTTCAATACATTTATCATTTGCGGCAGTTCATCAAATCTGGTTCTTCTAAGAAGCCTACCGAATCCTGTTACACGGGGGTCATCACCTTTTGTCCATTTCGGTCCTTCTGATTCCGCTTCCATTGTCATTGTTCTTAGTTTATACATCACGAACTCATTTCCCTTTTTACCAACTCTTACCTGCTTGTACAACACCGGTCCTTTTGAGCTCACTTTTATTATTAATAAAACAATCAAAATTACTGGAGACAATACGATGAGAGAAATTGTAGCAACTACAATATCTATCAGCCTCTTGATCAGCATTGAAGCCGGCGGCATAATCACAGAAGCAACCTCAATGAGCGGAACACCATAGATCTGATTCGTCTTTGCCATTCCGCTCACAATCTCATACATATCCGGAAGGATCTTAGTGTTTACCTTTTCATCAGAACAATATCTGAGTATTTCAAAAAGCCTCTCCTTTTCATTCGGCTCAAGTGCAATGAGAATCTCATTAACCTGATATTCCTTTATGATCTTAGGAATATCTTCTGCACTTCCTAACGAACCAAGTGATTCATGTTCGCTTTCGGAAATAAACCCAATCACTTTATAACCAAGTTCAGGAGTCCTGTCTGCCATGCCTTTGAGTTCCTGAGCCTTCCTGCCGGTTCCAACTATAAGCGTGTTTCTTAATCCTATCCCTTTCCCGAGCAAGTGTTTCTGGATACTGCGGATAATAATTCTCCCGGTTCCCACAGATAAGAACATCAGCGCCCAATAGAACAGTATTAGAAATCTCGAAATTGCAGGAGCATTGCGGAAAAAATCATCTATGAAAATTGCAAAGAACAAGAACATGCACCCGAATGATACCGCTTTAAAAACAAGTGTAAACTCATCAAACCTTGACCTGGCAAACCAATGCTGGTACAATCCCGCAAATGAAAAAATGATCAGCCAGTAAAAATAAATTGCAACCAGCGGAGCAACAAACTCCGGAGGATTCGCGTAAACAATCCATCCGGATTCAACCCTTATGTAATAATATACTGCCCATGCAAAGTTGATCGTGATGAGATCAGATAAGAATAGAAATAACTTTTCGGTTGCCCTGGACATTGAATCATATCTTTAAGTTCAGAACTTGTAACCTGCCGAAGCTGCATCGTTGTAAAACATTTTAACAGTATCAAGAGATAAATCTGAGAGATCCATTCCCACCATCTTGAACTTCTTAAACAGATCGTTTGTGACCGTAATTATGTGACTGCCGCAATCTTCAGCCTGAAAGATGTTCAGCAATTCTCTTGAACTTGCCCACAACAATTCCGCATTAGGCTTGATCCTTAATATCTCAAGCGATTCACGCATAATGGGTTGCGGATCAACACCTGTATCGGCGATTCTTCCGGCAAAGACGGACACTATTGCCGCTGTATTCTCATCAAGAGCATCAGCAACTTTGCTGACCTGCTCTGTAGTAAGTATGGCTGTAACATTTAGCTTGAATCCTTCTCCGCTCAATTTGCTGATTAGCTCATAAGAAGGTTCACGTTTGGTATTTGTTACAGGTATCTTAATGTAAACATTATCTCCCCAGCTTCCGATAAGCTTTGCCTGCCTTTCCATATCATCGAAATCATCCGAGAACACTTCGAAAGAAATCGGCATATCTTTGATCTCATTCAATACCTCCTTAGCAAAAGCAACATAGTCTGTAACTCCGTCCTTCTTCATAAGAGTAGGATTTGTTGTGAAGCCCTTTACTATTCCTTCTCTGTAAACTTTTTTCATTTCAGTAACATTTGCTCCGTCTGCAAAGATCTTTATCTTCAGTTCATTTACTGATGGCATAGTCCTTCAAATTATATTTTAGAATAAGCTCAGAAGCTTCTTTTAGATCCGTTGCTCTGATATTTTCGGCCAATTCACCGATACCTAAGCCCTGCCCTGAAGTTAAGTAAACTGTTTTGAGTCCTGCAAGCTTGCCGCAAAGAATGTCAGAATCGCGGTCACCTATAAACCACGAAACACTTTTATCGATATCATATACTTCAATTGCTTTGACAGCAAAATATGGCTTAGGCTTTCTGCATTCGCAATCATAAGAATAATCCGGAACGACTCCATTCGGATGATGATAACAATAGAAATATTCGGTAATGTTCACACCTTTGATATTCATTTGTCTTTTAAACTCGCTGTGTACAGACAGCAGATCATCCATTGAACATTTGCC
Organism: uncultured Ignavibacteria bacterium; assembly: GCA_937924675.1. Lineage (GTDB taxonomy): Bacteria > Bacteroidota > Ignavibacteria > Tepidaquicellales > Tepidaquicellaceae > JADJAH01. The sequence continues at coordinate 5,976 of CALEVL010000266.1, forward strand.
TTTAGCATAGTCCGGCTGATTGGAAATCACGAACAGCAGATATTCATTCTCTCTGAAACTTCGCAATGCATCAATTACTCCATCAATGAGTTCAAACTTTTCCGGCTGATGAGGCGGTTCATATTCATTCAGCAATTTATTGAACCTGAGCTTATTTATTGTGCCGTCCCTGTCAAGGAATATTGCTTTGTTCATTTAACAGCGGACTCCCACTTCATTTCGTTGGCTTTTACCTTTGGATGAGTAACCAGCAAATGCCATATGTTTGCCTGGAATGATTCTGTGTGAGGTGTTATCGTTGCTTCATTTACAACCGGAATGATCAAACATGCGTCTGCAACCTGTGCTGTATATCCCCCGTCTTTACCTACAATTCCAATGACTGATGCACCATTCTCTTTAGCCAGTCTAAGTGCATTTACAAGATTCACGCTAATGTTCTTTTCAAGATTTCCTCCGCCGACAGAAAATACAAATACGCAATCTTTGTTGTTGATATGGCTTCCCTTCAGCCAATTGGAATATGATGTATCCCATCCGTCATCATTTATCCTTGCAGTAAGTTCTGAAACATTATCCGTGGGAGAATATGATTCTATGTTTGCAATTTTCCGGAAGTCGTTCACTGCATGTGATGCATGTCCTGCACCACCTCCGACTCCAAGAAAGAATAACCTTCCGCCTCTTGATCTTACATCTGAAATTACATCAGCCATTGCCTCAATAGCTTTCGTGTCAAGGCTTCCGGCTATTGACATTAATTCTTCTATGTATTGTTCAGAGTATGTTTTCAAGAGTATTTAATTATTTTTTTTTGATAGGAACTTGTTTGTTTCTTCGAGTCCGGTAAATGATCCAATCTCATAAAATCTTTCCTTAACTTCATATCCCGCCAAGAGATCTTTTTCAACCAGGTTCTTATAGACTTCCGAAAGGTCAAATACTTTCTTATTCATAAAGTCTCCGAATGCTTTTTTCGTCAGAATTCCCAGACCATAATCGATATGTTTCATATCCGGGATTCTGTTCACCTTATCGTATTTGATAATTTTACCGTTATCGAACAAGACATTACTATTATCATATTTACCTTCATTCAGATAAACGGTCATCAGCGCAGGTTTATTTTGAGCAAAAAAATATTCATTTATAACCTTAAAGTCAGTATTTAAATACGAATCGCCGTACATAACAAAGAATTGCTTATCCAATTTATTCATTGCCTTATTTATTGCACCGCCTGTTCCAAGAAGTTCATCTCCATCAAAAGAATATTCAATTGACAATCCGAAAGAACTTCCATTACCTGCAAAATTCCTGATCTGCTCTCCAAGATAACTTGCGCAAATTAATACGTTGTCGATTCCGTTGAGTCTGATGAGTTCAAGCTGATGAGCAATAAAAGGTTTGCCCGCAACCTCCAGCAATGACTTAGGTATAGTTTCTGTGACAGGACGCAAGCGGGTTGCCTTACCGCCTGCAAGAAGAACCAGGTGATTTATCGATTCGGATGTCAAGTATCAGCTGTAGAATCCAAGTTTGACTCCCTCTCTTTCAAAGGAAAACCACGTTGGAGACAGTCCCAATTTCTTCATCGCGGTAATGAAGGATGTTTTCTTTTGCGGAATATAAAACAGCAGAAATCCGCCGCCGCCTGCTCCAATGACTTTTCCTCCAAGTGCACCATTCTTTCGGGCTTCTTCATAAACTTCATCGATGTAACCATCAGATATCTTACTGGAGATTCCCCTCTTCAACAGCCAATGCTCGTGAAGCAGATCACCAAAGTCATCAATTCTGTTTTTTTCAAGAATTTTCTTAGTATGATATCCTATGTCTTTTATTTTGTGAAGTCTGTCAATAACATCGCTGTTATTTTGCTTAGTCTTCTTATTCTGATCTTTCAGAATATCTCCGGCTGATCTCTTCTTGTTCAGATAAAAGAGAAAGATATTATTCTGCAGTTCTATCAATGCTTCTTCATTGATCCTTACCGGCTCTATATCAACTGATCCATCCTTATGAAAAGTATATGCATTGAATCCTCCGAAACTTGCGGCATACTGATCCTGTTTGCCGATAGGTTCTTTCAGAACATTGATTTCAATATGGCATGCCTTTTCTGCAAGTTCCTGCAACGGATGGTATTCCCTTTTGTAAGAGTAAAGTGCACTGAGCAACGCAACAGTGAATGTAGAGGAAGTCCCAAGTCCGCAATTGGATGGCACGTCTGCAATAGATACAATTTCAATTTGTTTCTTAATCCCGGCATATTTTAGACATTCTCTGAAAATCGAATGCTCGATCTCTCTGATATCATCGACTATCTCTGTCTTCGAATATGAAAGTCTTATAGATTCTTCAAATCTCTTGTTAAGTAGAATGTGCACATACTTATTTATTCCTGCTGCAAGAAGAAAACCTCCGAACTTTTCATAATAAGAAGGTAGATCAGTACCGCCACCACCCATAGAGATTCTGACAGGCGCCCTTGAAACTATCAATGTGAAACTCCTTTCCAGCCAAATCTTCCGGCGTTTGCATCTTCAATAATGGACTCGACCGATTTACGAATTGCTTCTGCAGCAGTATACTTATTCTTCCATCCGAAAGATCTTATCTTTTTCGAATCCAGTCTTACAACCGGCACATCACCTTTCCAACCTCTGTCTCCGCCAGTGTAAGCATACTTCACTTCAGGCAGTCCCATCAGTTCCTTAACAATATTTGCTATCTCAGTAACAGTAATATGATCAAGCGTACTGACGTTAAAATACTTATAGCCCTTTAGATGATCTTTTTCAATCAAGCGCATGGCATCAAGTACATCGGAAACATATATATAAGATTTGCTCTGCGTTCCATCTCCTAAGATTTGAAGCGAGCTGTTATCTTCACGAAGTTTTCTGACAAAATCATAACCCACACCATGAGTCTGATTAGGTCCTACTACATTTGCAAATCTGAATGCTGCAGCATTAAAATCAAACATATGACAATAAGAACAAATAAGAACTTCACATGCAAGCTTGCTTGCTCCGTAAGTAGAAATGGGAAGTTGTGGTGAATAATCTTCATTTGTCACGGCATCTTTTGCATCTCCAAAAACTCCACTTCCCGATGCATATAAAATGTTCTTAACATCATTCAATCTCATTGCTTCGATAACATTATTTGTCAGATATGTTCCTTCCCAGAAATCAATGTCCGGCTGAGTCATTGCTTTGGCAATATCCGGATTTGATGCAAAGTGATAAACAGTATCCGAGCCGGCCATTGAAGACTTTAGTATATCAAGGTCCTTTATATCTGCCTCAACAATCTTAAGCCTGCTATTATTCTCAACCTCAGCGAGGTGCCACATTTGACCAGAACTGAAGTTGTCAAAGATTGTAACAACACAATCAGATTCTTCTTTCAATAGTCTTCTAGCCAGATGGCTTCCGATAAATCCGGCGCCACCGGCGATGAAATAATTTTTGCCCAATTTTTAAAAGTGATTTCTTTTGAAATAGTACATGAATGGCTGAAGCCCTTTTCTCAGAACTCCCGGCAAGAATGAATATGCGTATTGTGTGAGATTCAGCAAGTAAGCTTTGGTAAAATGAGGATAATCGTTCTTGTGTTTTTTAATAACTTCCAATACTCTTTTTGTATTTTGTCTTTGCTGCAGAAAAGATTTATTCTGACCTATGGCAAGATAGGCAATGAAGTATTCCTTCATGTTGTAAAGTTTTCCAACCTTTCCTAATCTTAGCGCAAGGTCCATATCCTCTGCATGATCAAAATCCCCGTAACCACCAATCTTGTCGAAGACATCCTTTCTGAACATTACTGCCGTATGAGCGATCGGATTTGAGAACAAAGCATAATTTCTGATTTCTTCATCTGTCTCATTCTTCAGATAGCGGAACTTCTCAACTCCTTTTTCATCAACGAGAATTCCACCGCCGCCAACCAGAACATATTCAGGATTCTTTTCGAGGAAATCTACTTGTAGGCGGAGTTTGTCTTTGTGGCACCAGTAGTCATCATCATCTATCCTAGCAATGTATTTTCCCCTGGCGTTTTTGATTCCTATGTTCAAATAACCGGCGATCCCCTTGTTTTCAATCCGTGGAATGCGCATGTACCTGATTCTCTCTTCCTTTGCATCAAGAGCAGTCATCCTATCCTGTGTTGAATCGGTAGATCCGTCATCAACAATTATCAATTCCCAATTCCCGAATGTCTGATCAAAAACACTCTGAATAGATTTCTCCAAAAGCTCCACCCTGTTGTAAGTAGGCATAACGATACTCACAATTGGCGGAGTCTCATCCCGGTCTTTTTCCATTAAAAGAATTTACCGATATAGAGGTAAAATTTAAAGCCATAACTGGTAATAACTAAGTTAAGCTGGTTAACTCAGGATGTTGCCCGAATGTAAGAATCATAGTATTTCAAAGCTGTAGTCTTAATATCAAATCTCTCTTTCACCTTATTCATTGCAGCAGTCTTGATATGATCAAGATTTGGATAATCCTTCAGAATCATTTCCAGCTTCATTCTAAGATCAGAAGCGTCATTGTTTCTGAAAAGGAATCCGTCTTGATTATTTGTGATTATTTCCGCCAATCCCCCTACATCTGATGCCAGAACGATCTTTCCTTTTATCATGCCTTCAATCGCGGCCAGTCCGAATGCCTCCCAATGCGATGGAACTGCAATTATGTCTGCAATCTCGGTATAAGGCTCAGAATCCGGAAGAAACCCAGCTAATTTGGCTTTATTTTTTAGTCCTTCATTTTCCAGAAACTCTGTTATTGTCTTCTTTAGTGAACCTTCTCCGAGAATCAGGATTTTCAAATTACCTGAGGTTTTCAATAATTCCTTTATCGACTTTAGAAAGAACAAATGACCTTTTTGCACTTCAAGTCTCCCCATGATCAATACTATCTTGTCTTCCCGGTTGAAACCAAGTTCATGCCGCAACTTTGACACTTGTTCCACAGTAAGTTTTGGAATTATTCTCTTTTCCACATCAACTCCATTGTAAATTGTCTCAGTCACTGATGAAAAGGCAGATGATCTGTTAATCAGATATTTCTTAACAATATCTGAAATTGCAATCAGCCTGCATCCTGTATAATTAACAACAAAATTATCGATCCGATCAAAAACTGAAAGCTTTTCAATATCTGCACCGGAATGCTTTGTAGAATAATTGTGGCAAGTGGAAAAAATGAATTTAATGCCACTGCTTTTCGCAGCAAGCCGTCCGTAAAAGTCCGCTTTGTGCAAATGAGTATGAACAATGTCCGGTCTTAATTCTTTTAATATCTTCTTGAGTTTGAAATAGATCTTCGGATTGACAAGGCCTTTCTCTGCAAGATCAATGGTATTGATCCCTGCATTTCTATATGTTTCCAGATATTCACCGGAGTTAATTGTTATCACATTTAACTCAATATCTGTACTTCGTATGATTTGTACTGCGATATCAAGAAGCAGAGTTTGCGCACCGCCAATACCAAGTCCTGATATGATATGAACAACTTTGATTTTAGGCAAGATCTGTATGTGTCAATTCAATGAAAGTTTCATTTTATGGACTCAACCAAATTGAAAATCCTTTCGCAAGTTTCATCCCAGGTCTTTAATGTAAGTGATTTCTCGAAGGCGGCTCTGGAGAGTCTGTCCAGAAGTTCGTCATTTGAAAGCAGAGTTTCTAATTTATCAGCCATATCACTCGCATCTCCAATTTCAACCAGGAGTCCGTTAACCCCATCTTCGATGAGGCCTTCAAGTGAAGGGAGTCTGGAGGCTACTGAAGGTACACCTGCCGACATTGCTTCTGCTACGACCATTCCATAACCTTCCCAAAGCGAAGGAAAGACAAAAATGTCAGCCTCGATGTAGAGCCTGTTCAGTTCTGAATCGCTAACCCTTCCTGCAAATTTTATTTTGTCACTAAGCCCGTATGTATGAATCTTTTCTTTCAGGGAATCTGAATATTGCGGAAACTTATTCGTATCTCCTGCAATAGTAAGTTCAAATTCATATTGCTTCAACTTAGACAAAGCTTCTATTAATATGACAAGGCCTTTCCTTTCTTCTATGGTACCCGCATAGAGAAGTTTCTTACATTTTTCCCGAAATTTATTACCAACTGATTCTGATGAAACTCTATTTAAACCCGGTGGAATAATCGGAATATTTGAATCATCTGCTATGCCATATTTCAACATATTCTGAAGAGTGGCATTGCTGATTGTGACCACAGAGTCAGAATTAGAGATGAACAGCTTTTCAAATGTTCTTCTGAAAAACTCCGGGTTTTCATCCCTTATGAGATGATGAACAATCATGAAATATTTATTTCCACCGAAAATTCTGCTGAAGTATTGCGGCAGAAGGAAATGCAGAAATGCCGTATTGCTCAAAATTATGACTGACGAACGGGGCACTTTGAAAGCCAAAACTATTCCTGTCAGAAATTTTAGAATCTTGCTCTTGTCTGTCAATCTTGCAAGCCGGTTGTTTCCAAGCAGGTAAACATTTCTCCTGTTTGCCGTGAAATACTCATAGAGAATCTTATGATACTTGATGCCTCCCGTCGGTGTATCGGGATATTCAGGCAGATAGAAATAAATGTTCTTCAATTCGGACTTCTGTAAGCTATTAAACCTTTTTCCGTAAGAAAATATATTTTAAGCAAGTACATATATTGTTTCAGTTTCTCTTTCCGGATGCTTTCAAATCTGCTCCTGAACGGAAGAGTTACAGTTCTTAACAGAACACCTGCTATCATCATAATTCTAACAACATTTCTCTTAAAGAATTTTTCATTCTTATAATAATAGAGCATTTTGCTTCTGTTTATGTGAAAGTGATAGACTGTTCGTCCTTTATCTTCAAATACAGAACTGTTCACGAAGTGCTTTATTCTTATCTTAGGAATGCAGAATATTCCTGCTCTCATTTCCGAAATTCTCTTCTGAATATCTGTATCCTCATAGTAGAGAAAGTAATCTTCATCAAAGCCCCCGGCCTCACAAAACAGATTCCTTCTTACAAGAAGACAAGCTCCGGTCAGCCAGTCAACTCTCATAGGTTCACCGGATCTTTCGATGATACGTTTATCACTAAGAAGACTTGCTTCAACTTTGTCATTTCCTCTTCCCAAGAACTCATTGAACTCCCATCTGAAATTTGGAAACCTGTTGTAAGTATAAACCAAATTACCGTCAAAGTCTTCATAGACAGGTGCGCATGCACCCGCAGAATCCTCACTTTCCATGAACTCAACAAGCTGTGCAAGAGACCCTTCCGGAAGAATGGTATCCGGATTCAGAAAGAGTAAATACTTTCCGTTTGCAGCAGATGCTCCTTTGTTGCATCCGGCACCAAAGCCATTGTTAGTTGAGGAAAAGATGAATCTCACTTTTGGATATCTTTCCGGAAACGACTCAATATCCCTTTGTGGAGAATTATTGTCAACCACTATAATTTCAAACAACACATCTTTTGAACTATCAAAGATGGACCTGATACAATCAGAAAGAAAATCTGTAGAATTGTAGTTTACTATTATTACACTTACCATGTTGACAACCCGAACACCTTATTCATTTCAAGTAATATCATTTCACCTATTAAACATCTTTTTCAGTTTCCTCAACACTTTTGTTCGGATAAAGACTTCCAATACTCCGGGATTTGAAATGTAACGCAAAAGATTCGAAAGATCTCTTATTCCATATCCAATGCCTTTGCTGAAATACTTCTTGTTGAGAAGAATTCTATATCCCAGAATTCCCTGATATGAAAATCCTTTGGTTAAATTGTCAGGATGCTTCTCAACATATTCATTGATAATACTTATTGATCTCAACAGCATTTTGATATTGTTATCCAAACCGCCCGAAATACTGGAGTGCATTCTAATGCTCGCCAAATTTTCATTGATGAAATAAAAAGTATTTTCGTTAACAAGGCTCATCCATAGAGTAAAATCTTCACAATAATTAACTTCAGAGTAACTATCAGGTAGTTCGCCATTCACTTTTAACAGGGATTTCCTAAGCATGACAGTTGATATTAGGATACAATTTCCGTTTGATAGAAGAAACTCCGAATCAATTTCAAAATCACGATCGAAAATTTCAAAGTACTTTGGTTTCATTTCACTGCCAGCGGCATCAATGACGTTTGTGTTCGAACAAACAAGAGGATATCTATCAATGTGCAACAGCTGCTTCTCCAGCTTGTCGTCAAACCAAATGTCATCATCATCAGTCAAAGCCACAATTTCGAAATTAGCTTCTTTAATTCCACTCATTCTAAGTTTTGAGAGATTTCCTATCTTCCCAAAGTTCAAATATCTAATTCGACTGTCTTGTATACCTCGTATGACAGATTCTGTATCGTCTGTAGAAGCATCATCTACTACAATAACCTCAAATTCTTTGTAAGATTGTCTTAAGATAGAATCGATACACATTTTCAAATAGCGTGATCTGTTAAAAGTAATGACAATAATGCTAACCATGAATATCTACTTTGTATTCCTGTTTGAAAACAAAAGAACTTTAAACTCTTCAAATTCTTTTTTGTCTACCACAAGGACGAGCCATGAGATAAGTACGGGAAATATGAGCCAATAGCCAATACTCACATAGTATTGTGATACAAAAATTACCGGAATAAGAAAAGTCAGACTAACTATCAGCAGCATTCGATTCTTATTTCCAAAGCTGAAATTAAGTGACCTTTTAGCGACCACGTAATTCAGAACTGCGTGAATTGCAAATGCCAAAAGGTAAGAAAGTGAAACGAAATATAAATTATTTCCCAAGAAAGCGAGCATGAACCAGAAGAAGAAAATCAAATTAAAATTCAATATAACTTCAAGAAGCAAGAACTCCTTTAGCTTCATCTTTGGTATCATCCAGATACCAATAGACCAGGAAAGCGCCTTGAAAAAATCACCTAAAAACTGAAAGGCAAATAATTCTTCTGCGGGTAAAAACTCGGATGTAAACAGAATAGAAATAACAAATGACCTGAAAACAAATAGTACAATTATTAGGGGCACCATTAATGACACTATGTATCTGACATTAATATTGAGTTCGTTACTAATTTCCTCATTGAGAAATAATTTTGAAACCGTAGGAAATGAATAAGTAGAAAGAGAAAGGAAAATAAAGCCGAAATAATTTACAGATATGCCAATTACGCTTTGAAAAATTCCGTTATAATACATCCCGAATTCAGAAATGATCATCTTTCTCAATATGAGAAGTGTAAGCTGAAACATTGCACCGGAAACCAGCAATGCAAATGACACTTTTAGCAACTTCTTAAACAGAGCTCCATCAATACTCTTAAATAGCCGGATACCCTGCAACAATCCTTCTTTTTTCAAAGTAAAGAAACTGACAATTACATAAATCAGATATGAACTGATTAATCCGTATACTGCTCCGGTAATGCCAAAGAGTAATACTGCAGGAACAAGAAAAAGAAGATTCACAATATTTGAAACTATGATCAACTTCACATAAAGTTTGATCTGTTTCAGCCCCCTCAGGAATCCTTCCATTATCGAATTCAGAACTATGAACGGAATTGCAAGTGATATAATTCTAATATATCCGGAATATTCAGCTGACTCCAATAGGAATATTGATATTGAATCTGATAGCAAAAATACTATTGCCGAGAATAAGATTGTCGGATACAACACCATGTTAAGAGACGACTCAAGGAAATATCTCAGTTTTTCATTTTCTGTCACTTGTTCTTCTGCAACTACTTTTGAAAGTCCATTTGGAATCCCCAATGGAACAAAGTAATTGAGTAAGCCCACGAAATTCGAAAGTTGAGAAACCAATCCAAGTCCTGTAACACCCAGTACTACTGCAAGAAGCTTGTTCTTTAAGAAAGAACAAGCAAAGACAACTACAGTTGACATCGAAATTCTGGTTGTTGCTTGTAGGATTTTCTTAATACTTCTTAAGAATTAGATTTTAGAAAATGAAGTAATTCAACTTACCTAAACAATTTCCTTATTGTATCGAAAATAGAATGACAAGATTATAAGGATCCAGAGCATGAAAGTAACAGGTCCAAGAATTGTGAAATATGGTTCGAACATAAATGCAATCAAAAATCCGACAAATGATAGCTGAATGCCATCAAGGTACTTATTGAGGTCACTTGAGTTATCCTTTTTCCTCATCTTGATAGAGTAATAAAAAGCCCTTACAAAAAAACTGATATACATTACGAAACCAATTAACCCCAGCTCCAGAATCAAAATCAAATACGTATTGTGAGGATGTGAGACCACTACAAAGTATGCTCCAAATACACTGTCACGAAGATATTTGAAAGCGTCAAAACCATAGCCAAGAAAAGGGTTTTCTTCGATTAGAATTAAAGAAGCCAGCCATGCCTGCAATCTGCCCAGTGATGAAACATCATAGCCAAAATATATCACAGATTGCACTCTATCCATCACAGCTTCATAGAAGAGAACTACAATCATCAACACGACACCAGCTACAGGCACAAGGAGCTTGGGTCTTCGAAGAATGTAAAAGGAAATGGCAGCCAATGTTGATAACCAAACTCCTCTCGTCTGTGTCATCAATAATCCAAATAGAATCATGATGAGTGATGCAATATATACCCAGCTTCGATTATCAAATTTTGAATTTACAAGAAATGAAAAATTGAACATCAGAAGAATCATCAGATAACCTGACAACAGATTGTAATGCCTCCAAAAGGAAGGGATTCTGTAAGTCATGTCAAATCCCTTTTCAGAAAGAAGATAAAAAGAATACAACGCAATAAGGACGCCGGAGGCAAAAAGCAATCTGAAGAACTTGTCAAGGAAAGCGAAATCTATTTTAAGATTGTTAAACAATATGAACAATGAGAATGGAACAATAATCAGTACGAAATTATAGTAGAATGCTTGGTAAACATCAAAACTTGTAAATGCCTTATATATTCCCCACAAAATCAAAACCATCCAAATTTGCAGACTAGGAATTGAAAGTTCACCAAATCCTGAATTTATTCTTTCAAAAATGAACAGAATAGTGACTGCAAATATGTATATCGAACAGTAATAGGTTAAATCAAATGTGAAAAAAAGGGGGAGTAATAACAGAAATGATCTTATATCAACTGACTTGTTAAGTACTTGATTTGAAATAACAGCTTTATCCAATACCAGAATACTTTTTTGACAAGACATCTCTTACATAAAAGTAAATATAGCTCAATGCAAATGCTGCAATTGTAGAGAATATGATTATGTAGAGCCTCTTTGGTTTTGATTTCTTGTCTGGCACAAACGGAGCGTCCAGTACCAGCACTGTGGGGGTTTCTTTGTTTTCTTCGATCTTTGATTGCTCAAGAATTGGAATAAGTGTGGTAAGGATCTTATTCTGAATCTCAACATTTCTGCGAAGCCTGTAGTAGTCCATAATTATTCTGGGACTTCCTTTCAAATTCAATTTCCCCTGGCTGTATTCTGATGTGTTGACCGTCTCCAACTCTCTTTTCAAAGCATTTATTTTCTCTTCTTGAGTTTTAATTTCAGCTTGATCGGGACTCAATATCTTTCTTAGAATGTCGAGTTTGACTTCTTCAGATTTCACCTCTGCTTCAAGTTCAAGTCCGCCTTTAGCAGCTACCTGAATCTGAATATCTGGTGCCACTCCAAAATTATTTTGATAATCTTGAAGACTATCTTCAGCTTGTCGAAGATCAGCCTGAACAATCTTATACCTCTCTTCAATGAATGCCCTGTTGTTTCTCGCGTTCTGTACACTCAATTCAATATTGATTTTATTCAACTGAAATATAAGGAATTCTGTCATTTCCTTGGCCTTGACCGGATCAGTGTCAAAAACACCCACAGTCAATGTACCGGCAACTTTATCTTTGTTGAGAACCAATATATTTTCTCTGAAATGCTTAAGTGCATCAAACATGAATTTGAAATTCTCCTCCTCCATGATTTTGTACTTAATGATTGTTTCCTCAAGACATCTCCTACTGGTTATAATATTTTCAAACAAAGCCAGCTCTTGAGCTGAAGATCCTCCTCCCGGAGCCAGGTCTCCAAAATCTCCAAGTTCGGCAAGCCCTGTTGAGCTAAGCAAACCACCAAGCATTGAAGACTTGGAACTTGCAGTCTTAAGAGTACCTGTTGACAAAAAGACAGGTTCTAATATGAAGAATGCCACTAACGCAGACAAGACAGCAACTGCAAAAGTGATCCATAGAATTCGCTTCTTGTGATTTAAAAAAAGATTCAGGTAATCTTTGATTGTTAACACTCTTGACATCGCATCGCCTGAATTACTATCCATTAATTTGAATTAACCCTTGTTTTGATGTAGCAGAAAAAATTAAAAAGTGCATCCTTGGTGTTTACAGTCAAATCAATATCTGACATCTCAACTATTTGTTTGAGTCCTTTATCAATATGTATGTAGTCAACACCCCAAGCAATACACCGGCAATCTGTGAGATCAATGCTACATTTACTTCGAACGGCCGTGTAGTTACTTTTGGAACATAAACAAAATCTCCGGTCTCGATCTTCGTTTCATCCGGATCATACCAGCCTCTGGAATTGAACTTGATTACTCTTGTGTCACCTTCCTCCGCTGCCAGCCCCAAACCGCCTGCCCTCTCAATGTAGTAATCAATATCTGCACCGCTTTTAAATGGCACATAGCCTTCCTGATTCACCTGGCCAAACACATATACAATATTCTTGTTGTCGTTTATGTAAATAATATCTTTGTCTTCAAGAAGAACATTTTGTGATTCATCATTCTTCTTGAACAATTTCTCAAAATCAATAATTACACGGTTTCGTTTTGACTTAATATCTGTAGTGAAATTCGACTGATCAACGGAACTTATTATTAAGTCGTTCGCTCTCATGTTTATCAATATCTCAGAAGTATCCTTTGCTGCATACTCAGCATCATAAGTTCTGAACAATATGCATAATGGCAAATATGCCTTGTCATTAAACCCACCGGCCATTTCAATTGCATCCTTAAGTCTCGTGTTCTTGAACGTTATGGGATAGTATCCCGGACGAACAACTTCACCCATTACCAGCACTGAAATATTCTTTTGATAATTGAGCTTGTACTTCACAAATAGCCTGTCAAACTTTTCAATCTTATACTTCCTATCTCTTTCAAAATTAAGTGTTATCTGGTCGAATTTTCCCGTCTGCTCATATGTTCTGAATAATAACACGCTGTCCGGTTCAGCATTTATGTCAAAACCTCTGGCAATTCCAATCGTTGTTTCAAGATCATCACCCTCAACATG
>CALEVL010000267.1 GCA_937924675.1 uncultured Ignavibacteria bacterium
TGACAACACAATACAAGAAAGTAATAACAAAACAGTGAGTAATCTTTTCATATGCTTCCTTTCGGGATTTAGAATAAGTAAGGTTTAATTTTTGAAGCCAAATTAGTATTTTGACTTCTAACAATCAAGTAAGTATTCGTATTCAACCGGTTACAAAAAGGTTGGTCTTTTCAGCAGTTTGTTTGAATATTCATGTTTACCAAATTTCAACTGTTTAAAGTCATAACAAATTAATCAATTCATTCATTTTGAAGCTATTTAATTCTGAAGGTCCGGATACACTCACAAGACTTTTTACTCGCTATTTTGAAACTGCAACTCATGAAAGAAAAATATTCTTTTCAAAGGACTCCAATGATGTATACTCCGGTTTTGGAATGGGTGATCTTGCTACCGGTGTTTTTGACCTTTGTGAAAAGTTCGGAGAATTTGGACTGAAAAAAGGTGACCGTGTTGCAATTATTTCCGAGAACAGATTTGAGTGGGTGATAACTGATTTCGCATGCATGTTTTGCGGTCTCATAAGCGTTCCAATATACTCAAGCATTTCAACCTCGCAGATGTCTTTTATACTAAAGCAATCAGAATCCAAGATCTGTTTTGTTTCAGGATTCTCCTTGCTTGACAAGATTGTGTCCGTACATGGAGAACTCCCACATCTGAAGAGAATCATAATCTTCAATCCACCGGAGAGCAAGTCTCTTCCTCAGCATGTTCTTTACTTTGGAGACTTTGTCAGAAAAGGGATTCCCAGAAAATATGAACTCGTGATGAAAATGCTTTCTGCAATGTCTGAAGATATATCAGGTGATGACATTGTTACTATCATATATACTTCAGGAACAACCGGTGTTCCTAAAGGTGTGATGCTTACACACAGAAACCTGTTTAAGAATATTGAAGCCTGCACAAAAGTCTTGTCGATTGATGAATCTGATACGTTCCTTTCATTCCTTCCGTATTCACACTCCTATGAAAGAACTGCGGGGTATTACCTGGCATTCTTCTCAGGCTCAAGAATATTCTATGCTCAAAGTATTGAGACTGTTGGTGCTCAAATGCCTGAAGCCAAACCAACAATTCTTATAACTGTTCCAAGACTTCTCGACAGAATCTACAACCGGTTGCTGAAATCTGCCGATGATATGGAAAACGGATTGCAGAAAAATCTCTTTGTAAAAGCTATCAACATGGCGCAAGAGCAGAACGTTAAGAAAAATTCTATCCGTTGGAAAATTGCCGATAAGCTTGTCTATTCCAAAATCCGGATTAAGACAGGAGGGAGAATCAGGTTCCTTGTTTCAGGCGGAGGTGCCCTGAATATGAAGATCGGGAGATTCTTTGAGTATATCGGACTGACAACGCTCGAAGGTTATGGACTCACGGAGACATCCCCGGTAATATCCGTAAATCCGCCATCGCGAAACAAGTACGGAACAGTTGGCCCACCTCTGTCAGGAGTAAGCGTTAAGCTTTCCAATGAGAATGAAATAATCGTGAGTGGAGATCTGATAATGAAAGGATATTTCAGGGATGAAATTTCTACTAACGAAATGATAAAAGATGGATGGCTTTATACAGGTGACATAGGAGAAATAGACGAAGACGGATATATCAGGATCACTGACAGGAAAAAGTCTTTGTTCAAAACTTCCGGTGGCAAGTATATTGCGCCTGCGCCTTTGGAGGAAATGATATCAACTCTGCCATTTGTTGAATCTGTGATGGTTTGCGGTAATGGCAGAATGTATGTTACGGCTTTAATTGTCCCGCAAAGAAATGACCTCCTGATTTACACGGCAAAAAACAACATAACATTCGGCAATTACGAAGATCTGTTTGGGAATGAAAGACTTCTGACACAAATTCAGAAAGACATTGATCTTCTTCAAAAGGATGTTTCACAATATGAGAAAGTCAGGCGCGTAACATTAATACGCGAACCATTTACAATTGAAGGCGGTGAACTAACGCCTACAATGAAAGTTAAGAGGAAGTTTGTTGAAGAGAAATACTCCGGTGAAATTGACAAAATGTATCTGAACATATAAACGATTTTTTTCATGCCCTTTGATCTGACTAAAATTTGATCAAACTCAGAATAGGCTAATAAAAAAGCCGGATCTTTTGATCCGGCTCATGTAAATCAGTTAATTAAGGTTCCTTACTTAAGGCCTGATTATACCGATAAAGTTTGCAGCATTATTGTCAGCAAATGAAAGATCAGTTCCGTCAACTGACTGATCTCCGTTAAGATCAGTTACAACATATCCTGATATAAAATTGAAAGCGTCATTATCAATCAAGCTGAGATCGGCTCCGTCCACTGTTCCATCCTGATTTGGATCCCCTGTATAGAATGAATACTTTCCTCCAACCAGCACCATGTTACTTCCAAATGCCTGAGACGCTGAAGTTGTGAAGTTGTAGGTCAGGGATCCGGCTGTAAACACTTCACCTCCTGACTTGCTCCATGTTTCAATTGAGTTTCTGTGGTTAACAACAACATAATAACTAGTTCCATTTACTGCCTTCGCAAAGTTAACAGTTGCAGTGCCTGTCGGGCTCAAATATGCCTTTGACATTTCAACAAGTGAATAGGGGCTGGAGGCAGTTCTCAAACTGACAATAACAGTATCCTGAACAGGTGAGTAAGCTTCAAGATTAACTGTGAGATTGAGCGTTGAAAGCGTGAATGCCGTGGATTCATCCGCCCCTCTGTATGGAAAAGAAGTGCTTCTTGTATCACCGTCAATATCTTTTGTAATACCTGTTATTGGTCTTCCGCTCAAGTCCGGATCACCTATAGATGCTCCTGAAATATGAAGATCAGTTGAAGATATAAAGTTGGTATTTTTAAATCTTACGTTGTCTTCACCTGAAACATTTATATAAGCTGAAATATCATCATATTCCGTAGAATCCCATGATACGGGATATGAGTTTGTACCTTCACTGCTTCCTGAGGCAAAATATGAATTGTAATCAATGTTCAACGTTCCTTCAATTCCGTTTATTGCGCAGCCTGCATGAATAACTCCCGGTGTACCGCCGGTTCTGTTATTTACACAAACATTATTTCTCTGATTATAAACTACTCCGGCTACAGAGGATTGTTTTACAATACAAGCAGAGATTAAATTACCTGCTACTCCGCCGGTTTGTGTTCCACCAATAACAACTGTATTGTTGTATATATCAACAGTATGTGATTCTACTGTACCTGTTGTATAAATACCAAAAGTGTTAGCGCAGTTATTATTGTTTTCATTTAAAGCTATGAAGTTATTGTAAATCTCCAGTCTTGATCCGGTCCCGGGAGCAGTTACAGTATTAATACCTCTTATCACCAGACTTGTCGAAGTGCTTGTGGATATTACATTTGTGATCTTATTATTTCGAATGATGAGATTATAACCGTCATAAGTACTTTGTATGTTAATACCGGATGGATTTGTAATGCTGACTCCAACAGTATTGTAGATTGTATTACCTTCGACAATCATTCCGCCTGAAGCATTTAAGAACCATATACCGTTAAATCCCCAGTCAACGATAGTATTATTCCTTACCACATTGTTAAAATTCGGATTAGCAGTTGTACCTTCCGAGCAGACTCCGGTTCTGCCGCCGCTTACGAAACATTCTTCAACAAGATTATCCGAATTTCCAGTAGGGTTTGATACTGAAGTTTTGAAAGTAATATTTTTGGGACCTGTTGAACCTGCGGTTGCATTATAGGATTTCACATATCTTACGATACAATTTGTAGCTCCGTTTATCATTGATATTGTATTGGCATTAGTTCCTGAGGTTATAGTATTTCTGATCTCAAGATCCGGAGCAGTTCCGATTCCCCCCGGTCTGCCATCAAGAATAATATAATCTGCATCATCCATAATAATTATTCCTGCAGAATTGCTTGATGAAATGACTTCACCGGTATTCCCTGCATCAGGTCTGATTGTAATTGTGTTTACTGAACTGCTTCCGCTTCTGATAGTTAGACTGATGGGAAATAGTTCTGAAGTTCCTGCATACGAACTCAGTATCTCTATTATATAAGCCTGAGAAATTGTACCGGGTATTGCATTGTAAGCTTCTTCAATACTGGCGTGCTGACTTATCAGCGTTCCGCCTCCGTCCTGAAGTTCTACTGAGTTAGGTTGCGAATAAGCGAGATTGCTTAGACACACTAAGCCAATTATTGCTACTAAGTTTGTAAACTTTTTCATGGTGGTTTGAAAATTTAGATTTTGAGTTCTTACAACTTAGTTTATTGAATTAAAAAATTCAAATAAAGTTTGAGTTACCAAATATTCTTGTGTTAACTCTTTAGAATTGTCACAATGCTCATTTTATTAAATCTAAATTATGAAACGAGTCGAGTCTCATCTTTATTTCATTTTTTCATTAAACTTTTTCGTCAAATAATCTATATTGCCGCATGATTGAATCGTATATACCAATATTTATAATCATCGCAATTGCGGTTATCTTTGCGGTAGTAAATGTAAACTTGTCATCTTTGCTCGGCCCAAACAGGCCCAACAAAGAAAAACTCTCTACTTATGAAAGCGGAGTTGAGCCCGTAGGCACGGCTCACGAAAGGTTCTCCGTAAAATTCTACATGGTAGCGGTATTGTTCATCCTTTTTGATATTGAAGTGGTCTTCCTGTATCCTTGGGCAGTATCGTTTTTGAACTTAGATGCTGCCAAGATGGTTTATTCATTCACTTCGGCAATGGTGTTTATTATAATTCTCCTTGTCGGGTATATTTATGTAATCAAGAAGGGAGCTTTGAAATGGGATTAGAAGATAAACTTTCGAAAGACGGATTTGTTACTGCCAAGATTGATGAGCTGATCAGATATTGCCAGAAGAATGCACTTTGGCCGATGCCTATGGGAATTTCTTGTTGCGCGATTGAAATGATGGCAGCTGCAGGACCAAGATTCGATATCTCAAGGTTCGGAAGCGAGGTTTTTAGATTTTCACCGAGACAATCTGATGTCATGATAGTAGCCGGAACAACAACTTACAAAATGGCACAAGTCGTAAGAAAGATCTATGATCAAATGCCGGATCCGAAATGGGTAATAGCTATGGGAGCATGCACTTCCAGCGGCGGAATGTACAGAACATATTCCGTTGTTCAGGGAATTGACCTTTTCCTTCCTGTTGATGTATATGTTGCAGGTTGTCCCCCAAGACCGGACAATCTTCTGAAAGCATTAATGACATTACAGGATAAAATTGCATCAGGAGACAGAAAACCTTTTTCAATAAACTAATTCCCCCAATTAAACCACTCAGTCATGAAAAATTTAGTTACTGCTTTGATCTTTGTCGCGGCAATCATTTCATTGCAACCCGACAGTTCATACTCCCAAAGAATCCTGATAAATGAAGGATTCGAAACATCCGGTTTCAATGCAGACAGTCTTCCAACCCGCTGGTTTCAGCTTGATAACGACGGCACCAATCCGAATTATCCGCGCGCCGTTTGGTCAGCCAGAGATTCAGGAGCTAACTTCCCGGGAGTAAATGCTATCGTTCATTCAAGAGCTCATAATGGAGTCAGAGGTGTAAGTATTCCATGGAGAGCCGGTGCTCCGGTAGCAGATGATTGGCTTTTTACAGACTCTATGACAATTCAGACGGGTGACAGTCTCATATTCTGGATGTTGCTTGGTACGCCGGGAGACATTGGTCTGACAAACTACATAGATACTATGCAGGTTCACGTTTGTTCAGATCAGGATCCAAGTTTGTCCATTGCAAAACTTGCAACAATAAGAAGTGAAGATTCAAACAATGTATGGAAAGAATTTAAATTTGGACTTAGCCAGTTTGCAGGACAAAGAATAGTACTTGCTTTCAGGTATTACATGAATACAGATGTTGACGGATTATGGTGTAACATCGATGATATATTTGTTGGTAACAGAAGCTCAGTTGGCATATCACAGAACGGCACAAATATTCCTGACAAGTTCTCACTCGGACAGAATTATCCTAATCCGTTCAACCCGTCAACAAAGATCAACTTTGATCTTGCGAGACCTTCAAATGTGAGGTTAACGGTTTTCAACAGTCTGGGACAAGAAGTAATGAACCTTTTCAGCGGTTATAAGACTGCAGGTTCATATACAGCGGATTTCAACGCAAGCGGACTCTCCAGCGGAACTTACTTTTACAGGCTGGAAACCGAGTTCTTTACCCAAACTAAAAAGATGCAGGTTGTAAAATAGTCTTCTATGTAACCTTGCACAAAACTTAAAGACCCGCTGAAGAAGCGGGTTTTTTGTTATTTTAAATATGAGTGGTATTGAGTAAGTTACACAAATTTATTTTATGAAGGCTGAAAGACTCGAACTGCTGAAGAATAAGCTTCAACAGTTTATTACAGAAGACTCGGATACTAATGGATCTCCGGGATTCTACCTTGACAAAGATAACATTATTGAAGCTTGCAGATTGTTGAAAGATCAGCTCGGATTCAATTCATGTGTAGATGCCGTCAGTGTTGACAGATTCAAAAAGCAGAATAGATTCGAGATGATCTACAACCTTGTTTCAATAGAAAATAACGAACGCATTTTCGTCAAATTGAAACTTGATACAAAGAATCCGTCTATGCAATCTCTTACACAAATTTGGGCATCTGCTAATTGGTACGAACGTGAAGCATTTGATCTTATGGGCATCAACTTCGAGAATCATCCGGATCTCAGAAGAATGTATATGCCGGAAGCATTTGAATATCACCCGCTGAGAAAGGACTTTCCACTTATGGGTATTCCGGATTCAATTCCATTGCCAAACAAATAATTATTGATTAAGAATTTTCAACAAGAAGCATAAATGTCTCAAACAGAAACCGGCTTGATGAAATCTGATGAACCTGTCACAGAAGTAAAATCAAAGATACTGCAGGCACTTGAGTCAAAAGATCTTAATGTTCAGTTCACTGATGCGTTGGACAATGAAATGGTACTTAACATGGGTCCTCAGCATCCGGCAACACACGGAGTTCTCAGGCTGCTAGTAAGCTTAGACGGTGAAACAGTCGTCAATTGTGTGCCGGAACTTGGATATCTCCACAGGGGATATGAAAAGCTCGCCGAGTCCTGCTCTTACCACGAATTCATTCCGCATACTGACCGGCTTGACTATCTTTCACCATTGGCTAACAATGTGGCTTTTGTTCTTGCGGTGGAAAAACTCTTGCATCTTGAGATACCGGAAAGAGGAAAGTATATCAGAGTCATAATTGCAGAGCTTGCAAGGATACAATCGCATCTTCTTGCTATGGGCGCACTTGTCATGGATATTGGAGCTGTTACTCCATTTTTATGGGCGATCAGGGAAAGAGAAAAGATCCTTGACCTTTATGACGTAATATGTGGCGCGAGATTTACTACTTCATATACACGCATAGGCGGAGTTGCACAGGATATTACGGATGAATCGCTCGCAGGCATCAGGCAGTTCATAGATGACTTTGGAGCTAACCTCGATGATATGCGCAACCTCGTTGAACGAAACAAAATATTCATCGTGAGATGCGAAGGCATTGGACACCTCTCGAAAGAAAGGTGTATAGAACTCGGGTTAACCGGTCCGCTTATCAGAGCTTGCGGAATTGAAAGAGATATCCGCAGAAGCGAACCATACCTAGTATATGACAAACTGGATTTCAGGATACCGACTTATACAGAAAGTGATTGTTTGGCAAGATATTATGTGAGAGTTGAAGAACTTGTTGAATCAGTAAAGATAATAAGACAATGTCTTGATAAGATCCCTTCCGGACCATACAATGCACTTGAATCTAAGAAGGTCCTTCCAAAGAAGGACAGAGTCTATACCAAGATGGAAGAGCTCATTCACGATTTCATGATAATTAATTTCGGAGTCAACCCACCTGTTGGAGAATCTTATTCTGCTATTGAAGCATCAAAGGGTGAACTTGGATTCTATATTATCAGCGACGGAAGCGGACATCCTTGGAGAATGAAGATCAGATCTCCGAGCTTTTGTAATCTGCAATCTCTTCCTGACATGATGAGAAATTGCATGATATCTGACACTGTCGTAATCATCGGAAGTGTGGATCCGGTAATGGGTGAAGCAGACAAGTAATTTCGATTCATGAGAATTTCTAATTGTAATCATTAGCCAAGATAATGGATAACACATACACGCCTCAGTTTACTGAGGAAGAAATGAAAACTGTAAATCTGCACATCTCAAAATATCCCAAACCAATGGCCGCTGTAATGCCTTTGCTTTGGATGATACAGGAGAAGTACGGTTGGATTTCACTTGAAGCAATGAAGTATGTCGGAGACATACTAAACCTGCCTCATGACCATGTCCTTGGAGTTGCAACTTTTTACACGATGTATTTCAAGAAACCATTCGGCAAGAATCATCTTCAGGTTTGCACAAATGTTTCTTGTATGCTCAGAGGCGGCTATGAAATATTCAATCATATTTCCGGAAAGCTTGGGATCAAAAACAAAGAAGTTACCGGCGATGGGATGTTTTCGATAGAGGAAGTTGAATGCCTTGGAAGCTGCGCTACCGCTCCGATGCTTCAAATCAACAACGAAAAGTTCTATGAAAATCTGACCACCGAAGGTGTGGATCAGCTGATTGACAGTCTGAAAAATTCAAAGTGATATTTGACAAATGGAAAAGATAATTCTAAAAGATATTCCTGATCTTGACAAGATTGATGTATACATTGCTAACGGCGGATATTCTGCCCTGAAGAAGTGTCTGAACGAAATGACATCCGAGCAGGTAATAGATGAAGTAAAAAAGTCCGGTCTGCGCGGGAGAGGCGGTGCGGCATTTCCAACCGGTATGAAATGGGGTTTTATGCCAAAAGGAAATGAAAAGCCAAAGTACCTTTGCTGCAACGGAGATGAGAGTGAACCGGGCAGTTTCAAGGACAGGGAGATTTTCGAAAAGAATCCGCATCAGTTTATCGAAGGCTCACTTATAGCAGCTTATGCTATGGGAGTCGGCGGCATATACGTTTACATACGCGGCGAGTATTGGAAGTGGATAAACATCATAGAGAGATGTGTAAAGGAAGCTTATGATATGGGATTTATCGGAAATAACATTCTAGGTTCTGCATTCTCTACTGAAATGTTTGTACACAGAGGAGCGGGTGCTTACATCTGCGGTGAAGAATCATCGCTTATGAATTCGCTTGAAGGAAAGAGAGCCTATCCGAGGATCAAACCTCCGTTTCCAGCAGCTGTGGGGGTTTGGGGAAATCCAACAACAATCAACAATATTGAAACTCTTGCTAATGTTCCGGATATAATTACGAAAGGCGGCGAATGGTTCAGCAAGATAGGTGAGCCTAAGCATCCGGGGAATCTCCTGTTTGGAGTGAGCGGTCATGTAAATAAACCGGGAGTATATGAACTTCCATCCGGTACTCCGCTTATGACAATTATTAACGATTATTGCGAAGGTGTAACCGGCGGCAAAGACATTAAGATGATCATTCCCGGAGGTTCTTCAATGCCGCCTCTGACAAAGGAAGAATCTCTTACGATGAAAATGGATGCAGAGAGTCTTAAGGCGGTTGGCTCAGCAATTGGTACAGCCGGAATTATAGTTATGGATGAAGATACAGACATAGTTGATGTGCTTAGAAGAATTACAAAGTTCTATTATCATGAGTCGTGTGGACAGTGCACTCCTTGCCGTGAAGGATGCGGCTGGATGCTGAAAGTCCTGCAAAGAATTATGGACGGCAACGGAAAGCAAAGTGATCTGGATCTTCTGATTTCGGTTGCGGAAAACATCGAGGGTAATACAATCTGTGCACTCGGAGATGCAGCTGCCTGGCCGGTGAAATGGACGGTAAGAAAATTCAGAAAAGATTTTGAAGCAAAGATTATGCCGGATGTGCAAATACCTGTTCAAAACAAAGTCCATGGACTTAGAAGCTCAGATGAATATGTGCGCGTTAAGACAGATACTAATGCCTTAGTTGAAAACCTGCAGGGAAAAGTTCAGGAGAACCTGAATGACCTTGAGACAAAAAGATTCAGTTCGTAGATATTGTTTTTTCTTTCTGCAAAATTGTAAAAGGGGAATAAGATAGATCTTAGTCCCCTTTTCTGTATTGTCACTTAACTCAAGAAACTTCTATCGTGAACCCAAAGTAATATTAAGCGCAACTTCTTCGTTATTTCTCTTCACAATTATCACTACCTCATCTCCGGGCTTGTATCCGCCCATAGCATACATGTATCCGTAAATATCTTTTACCTCATTCTCTCCAAACTTAATGATGATGTCTTCCGCTTTGAGTCCGCCCTTATCCGCAGGTCCGCCTTCTTTAACGCCTGAAATTTTCATCCCTGTGCCGGAATAAGAGTAGTCTGGGATAGTACCTACATAGACCTTAACGCTTCCCATTGATTTGCCTTCATTGCTTTGTGCAACGATCTTCGTAAATTCCGGCTTTGTGGAAAGCCCGTCCAGAGCAACAGCAACATCATAAACCATGGATGTAACCTTTGCCGCTCCTTCCTGATTGATCAATTCAATGTCATCCGATGGCGAATGGTAATCTTTGTGAGTACCTGTGAAAAAGTGCAGCACGGGAATATTCTTATTGTAGAAGCTTCCATGATCTGATCTTCCGCTGCCTTCTTCGCTGTATGTCATTTTGAAATTGTAATTTGCATTCAGAGAATCCAAAGCCTTTGTCCAGAATGGAGATGTACCTGTTCCGTAAATGATGAGCTTATCGTCGGCAAGTCTTCCGATCATGTCCATGTTCAGCATTGCAACAACATTTCTCTTCTTGAATATCTCTGAATTCGTAAAATATGAAGAGCCAAGAAGTCCTGCCTCTTCCCCGCCAAATGCCATGAAGAGATAACTTCTCTTAAGATTCCTTTTATCTGCTGAAAGCTTCTGAGCTATCTCAAGCATACCGGAAGTACCGGAAGCATTATCATCTGCACCATTGTGTATTTGCTTGTCAGTGCCGCTGTAAAGCGATCCGTAATGGCCAAAACCAAGATGATCTTTATGCGCACCGATAACAATTACTTCACTTTTCAGAACTGGATCGGTTCCTTCAAGAAAACCAATGACATTGTCGGTAACTACTTTAACGGGTTCAACATTTGTTTCCACTTCTGCTGAAGCATTTAACAGCAAACTTGAGTTTGGTGTTTTGGAATTGTCAATGCCATCCTGTATTGCCTTAAGATCAAGCCCGTTCGCTTCAAGAAGTCTGATAGCTGCTTCTCTTTTGCAACTAATTACAGGCAGTCCAACATCCTGAAGAACATTGTCGAATGTCATTCGTGCCAGCTTATCTTCTTCTCCCACATTCGGACCGTTTATGAGTATCACACCTGCAGCATTCAGCTCCTTTGCTTTCATAGCCTTGAATCTGCTGGATTCAAGTTGCTCGAACGGATTGCTGTGAGGATCAGACCCACCCGGAGAATATCTCATCATCAGAAGAATTTTTCCTGTAACGTCTATAGTATTACCGTCCTTATCTTTATAGTCATCATATTTTCCGTCCGGAGCGGAAATCCCGTAGCCTACAAATGCTATTTCACCTGACACAATTCCGTTTCCTGAAAACCCATAAGGAATAAAGTCCTTTTCAACTTCATATTTTGTATCTGTTCCGTTTACAACAATGTTCAGAGAATTATTTCCTGAGAGTCTTACATGAGTGTACATGTCAAACGGTTGCACATATCCGTTATCTCCGGCCGGCGTTATATTGTATTTCTTAAACTCTTCAGAAAGATATTTCTGAGTCAGCACATCTCCCTCAGTTCCGGGAAATCTTCCTTCAAGATCGTCAGAAGCAAGGTATGTTATGTGCTTCATTATATCTGACTTTGTTATATCCTTTTCACCGGGTCCGTCATTGAAAACTGCAACTCCGGAAAGAGCCGTTATCAAGAAAAGTATTATTGATACCGGCAGAAGCATCTTGTAATGTTTCATCTATTTGAATATTTATTTTTCTTTGCGAATAGAATTTTTGTTCATGAAATTTATGTGACCATTCAATAAACAGCGAATAATCTTTGTCAGTTGAAGGATGCGGAAATTTGCAGGAATCAGGGAGTCACTTAAATCTTCCGAACTGTGCTTTAAACTCTAAATAACACTTTATAAAATCAAGATAGAAAAAATAAGTCCCTGCAAGTTTGTTGCCTTCGGTGCAAGAATTATGAGTTTAGAGCGGTTCGAATTATTCGGGAGTGATCATTTATTAACTTAGACTGTCCTTTCGAAGACTTTCCAGGATTCCCTAACTATATTCCCGTATCTGTTTGACTGCTGGTATCATTTGTGATGGATTGAAAGCATTATACAACTTTGGTAATTATAAACAAAATGACTACAGATAATCTGCAATTCTCAAAGCACAATTAAGCTGAGTGCCAGAGCATTAAAAAGTGTGGACCTTCAACTGATTTTAACCTGAGAAATTTGATGCAGATTTTCCTTTCGAATTTTGTATACATTCCTTAACTTATAGCTAATCTAAAAACCTATATTTTAAACATGAAAAAACCCAAATTCCTCTTTGCGGTCCTGCTTGTTATTTCTTTGATTTCTGCAGGATACGCTTCAGCACAGGAAGAATCAGTTCCAAATCCAGTTTCAGACAAGAATGTTGTTACGTTCCATGATTTGAAAATGACACCGAAAGTCATCAAGGAAACCTCAAGAAATTCCAGAGGTTCTGTGATTACAGATGCAGTTAACATTTATTCCGTTTCACGATCCACAGGAATTACATACACTCCACTTACAGGAGCCAATACAATTTCGTCGTGGAGGAATGGTACCGACATTGACGATAACTTGA
The DNA here is from genome assembly GCA_937924675.1 of uncultured Ignavibacteria bacterium. Classification (GTDB taxonomy): domain Bacteria; phylum Bacteroidota; class Ignavibacteria; order Tepidaquicellales; family Tepidaquicellaceae; genus JADJAH01. Next base: position 12,900 of record CALEVL010000267.1, read on the forward strand.
GTAACAGTCTTCCAATAGGATTCTCCTTTGTTTACAATGGTGTCAGGGCCGATTCCTTCAGGGTTTCGACTTCAGGCTTCATGACATTCAATACTGCATCCACAGCAACCGGAACAGGTACAGGTTCCTATGGATATTCAAATGCAGCATTCTCTACTGCAGCCGGTACAACAAATACTTTAGCACCAATCTATGAAGATCTTCAGGCAGTATCTTTGTCATCGAGCATAGTATACAAAACTGAAGGTTCTCCAGGAAGCAGAGTACTTACTATTGAATGGATAGGGATGGACTTTTCTTTTGACACCTCCCCGGATTTGAATTTCCAGGTAAAAATATATGAAGCTGACGGGCATGTTGAATTCGTTTACGGAACAATGACACCAGGAGCAGCAGTCTACACCTATACATCTGGAATCAATGCAGCAACACTAAGTGCTGTTCCGACTGCAGCAGAATTGCTGACACAGCAAACTGCCAATACTGCTACATTCAGCAATACTGCACAAAATGCACTTGCAACTGTTCCTGCTTCTAACACTTCAATTTCATTTACAACAGCAGCTCAGACAGCTCCAAATTCACCTACAGCATTGAACTTCACCAATGTTGGAACTGTTGGAATGACTTTGAACTGGACTGACAACGCAACAAACGAGACCGGATTCCCGGTTTACATTTCAACCGATAATGTGAACTTCACTTATGTCGGTTCAGCCGCAGCCAATGCTGTGACTGTAAATATTACGGGCTTGACTCCTGCTACAACATACTATTATCAGGTATGGGCTTCGAATGAAACAAAGTACAGTGCTTCGGCAGCAACAGGCAGCAACGCAACAAATACTGCCAATCCTTTGTCAGGAGCATATACAATAAATCCTTCTAATCCGATTTCTACAACCAACTTCCAGACATTCCAACAGGCAGATACGGCACTGAACAACAATGGTGTATCAGGTCCCGTTGTGATAACAGTCTCAGGCGGAAATTATCCGGAAAGAGTGACTTTATTTACAATCCCGGGTACCAGCAGCACAAACACTGTGCAATTCGTTGGTCCGGTAAGTGACGCAAGGGTTAATGTTAACCCTGTTGGTACTGCAGCGGTTAACGACTATGCTATTGCACTTGCAGGAGCAGATTGGGTAACATTTGAGAACATTGATGTAACTGATGGCGGAACATCAACAGCTAATCAGGTTGAATATGGCTACTATGTAACTACCAATGGTAACACTGACGGAGCAACCAACAACACTATTAAAGGTGCTAACATACTTTTAGGTGGAAGCGGATCGGCTCCCGGATTCTCACATGGAGTTCTACAGTCAACACCAACAACAGCAACTCAGTCAAATAATAGCAACAAGTATCAGAACATCAAAGTTGACAGATCCGACAGAGGAATTGCAATTTTTGGACTTACAGCACCTGCTCTTCCAACAGAAAACAACATCGAGATCAGTGGTTGCGTAGTTGGTCAAACAACATTTATTGGCAGCAACCTAACAGGTACTTCAGGTTCTCCAATCGGCATTATCATAAGCAACGCTTCAAATGCAAATGTGTTCAACAATACTGTAGCGTCCGTTAAGGCAATAAATACGGGCAGCACTGCAGGTCCGATCGGAATTTCCGGTCAGAACAGCACAGGCAGTATCTACAACAACAAAATCAATGAAGTATCCACTGCAAATATCAGCAGCACAGCCGCAAGGCCTGTTGGTATTCAGGGAAGCGGACTTACATCCGGCACACTCACGTTTTACAACAACTTTGTTTCCGGTATTAAGAGAGGCAATCTTGCTGCTGCCGGTACAGTAATCAGCCTTGTCGGACTCAGAACTACTCAACAAGGCGGTGGTGGAGTTGTAAGATGGTACCACAATACTGTTTATTTGTCAGATGCTGTTTCAGCAAATTACACTTCTGCTGCTTTTGCATCATTCGCAGGCGGTGTTAACATTGAAGTAAGGAATAACATCCTTATCAACGCTATCGTATCAAATACAGGTGCAAGAAGCTATGGAATAAATGAAGCAAACGTTGCAAATACTTTTTACACCGGTACTTACAATAACATTTACGCACCGGGCGGAGTCAACTCTTATGTCGGGCTTAAGGGCACAACAACACTCTGCCAGACTATGGCGACCTGGAGAACTGCAACCGGACAGGATGCAGCATCTCTTTCTGCTAACGTAACTTTTGTGAACACTGCAACAGGTGACTTACATCTTTCAGGTGGATCTGTTGGTGATAATGCAAATCTTGGAGCACCACTGCTTGCATCTGTCACAACCGACATTGACGGTGCAACAAGAAATGCCACAAAGACATACAAAGGCGCAGATGAAGCAGCTACTGCTCTTACTTTGGCTACACTGAACCTCACCATGAACTTCGAAGCCATTCCTGGAAAAGATACTGTTAATGTAGAACTCAGAAGCGGCACAGCTCCTTACGCAGTATTAGAAGTTGCAAGAGGAATTGCAGGACAAGGAACAGCAAACTCCTTCACATTCATCAATGCCGGAGATGGAATAGGTTACTATCTTGCAGTCAAACACAGAAATTCAATTGAAACATGGTCAGGATCCACTCCTTCATTTACTTCTGGTTCACTTTCCTATGATTTCACTTCCGCTGCTGCACAAGCTTTTGGAAGCAACCAGGTTCTTGTAGGAAGTGATTATTCATTCTATACAGGTGATCCGAATCAGGATGGAACAGTTGACGGTGCAGACAATAGTCTCATCGACAATGACGCTTTCAATTTTGTTTCAGGCTACGTTCCAACAGACCTGAATGGTGATCTTTCAACCGATGGAACTGATGCAACATTTTCTGATAACAATGCATTTAACTTTATAGGTGTTATCAGACCATAAGGTTAGTTCTTGTTATTGTATATAAGGTTAAGAAGCCGGGTTTAATCACCCGGCTTTTTTTTTATATGTTCCAAGAATGAAGGTGTATCTGTAGTTAGGTTATTTTATCGGGAAGTTATAATTGAATCAGAACATGATTTATCATAGGAATGATACAGGAAACTCCATAAAAATAGTGCGTATGGAGTAACGAGTTTCAAACAACTATCAGCCTGACTGCAGTCGAGAATCAGAAAGAAGCCTTGAAATGCAATGATGCAATGTCTATTTTTGTGTAAGAGTATAATTGTATTTCAAATCCTCGAAAACAGATTATCCTTGTAGCGAAGTCAAATACAAGACATCAAGTTTATCAATCAAAACACCATAAAATGAAAAAGGTAATTCTCTTAGTTCTTATTGCAACGCTGTCAATCAGCCTGAATTCCTGCTCATCTGTTACTGATGTAACGGGAAGCTGGAAGAAGCCCGGAACAACATCCCAGAAGTATAAGAAAATAGTTGTACTCGGAGTTTCAAAGGATATCGTTAAAAGATCTACCGTTGAGAATGCAGTTGTAGCCGATATGAGAAGTAATGGGATCAGTGCTGTTGCCGGCAATACACTCATTACTGATATGTTTCTTGATTCAGACAATGACGGGAAAGTTGATCCAAATGTAAAGGAAGAGATTGTTGCAAAACTGAAAGCGGCGGGAGTTGACGGCGCATTTGTTATTTCTCTGGTAGACAAGAAAGAAGAAGAAAGATACGTTCCGGGTACATATTCATACGGTCCGACATATTCACCTTACGCAGGCTACTATGGTTTTAACAGCTACTATTACGGTGCATGGAATAATGTTTACTCTCCCGGATATTATACAAAGCAAACTAATTATTTCTTTGCATCGAACTTCTACAATGTTGCAACTGAACAGTTAGTCTGGTCGGCACAATCAGAAACTTTCAATCCTCAGTCTATGTCAGATTTTGCAAAATCATATTCAACGTCAATCGTAGATGATTTTATCAGTTCAGGAGTGATAAGAAAGTAATCTGTGTCTGATCACAATGTTTTTTACTTCAGCCTCCTCTTTTTTGAGGGGGCTTTTTTTATTGACAGATTGAGCTCACTGCAAAAATCATTAATCAGAGCCGAGTGTCTCCTTTGAAGATGCCTTAGAGTGGAAATTATTGCTTTTCTGACGGAGACATTTTCTGAATGATTTATCTGCGACAGAATTTGTAAAGACTTCTCAGGAAAATGATTTCCAAAACTGTTATTGAAACTCATAGCAACATTCCATAGAACATTAGTGTCTTTATTTTTGACCAAAGATCTCAGAAGTGCAAAAGTCTCATTGGGGAATCTATTACCAAAGTGACCTCCAAGTATGAACGGTCCGAGATTCTTTTTAACATATTTTGAGCTGTCTTTAAGCAGTGGTTTTAGAATTTCAAATGCCTTTGCAACATCACCTTTCTCTTTATAAGCAAGCGATGAGAATACAACGGCTCTCCTGACATTCTCCGAGTGATGTCCGGACCATTTCAGCATCTTTGAATGCATATTGGGGTTTTGCTTCAATACATTCGCAAACGCATTGCCGGCATATTCCCTGACTTCCCAGTTTGAGTCATCAGCAATCTTAAGCAAAGATTTTTCAGTAACAACCGGGTCTTGAGCATATCCTCGCCAAATAATGGAGATGCCAATCTCTTTTGCATTATCATTGCTACTATCACACAGTTTTTTTCCTGTTTCAAAGAAGTACTTTGGGTTACCGGACAGACTATTTTCTGCATGCTTTACAATCTCCGAAATGACGAATCTCTTGTCTTTGGTCTTAGCCGTGCCTGCATGCAGAGTAGAAAGTCTCTTTAGTATTCTTACAATCTCATCTAAGTCTCCTTGTGAGATGTGAAGCTTGATCTTTTTCTTGTCCTTTTCAGTTAGCAATGAGTCCGTTGCTGATGTATTGACCAAATTTAGTTCGGAATTTTAATTCTGGTTTCACATAATGCTGATAAATCGGAAGCCGATTCATTCGTGCAAAAAATTCCTCATAATGGAATTACAAATCTTGACTATAAATCCTATATTGCAACGAATTAATTTTGAAAAATGAAGTTTGATCTGGAGACTGTTCTGTTTTTCGTAATGAGTTTCTCAGCAGTTGCATCCGCATTATTGATGATCACAAGAAGAAATCCAATTACCAGTGCTTTATATTTAATTCTAAATTTCTTTTGTGTATCAGGACTTTATCTTCTCCTCAAGGCACAGTTTATAGCGATTATACAAGTACTCGTTTACATGGGCGCCATTATGGTGCTGTTTTTGTTTGTAATCATGCTTTTGAATCTTCACGACGAAAGCAAATTTACAGAGAAGTTTTCCTATAAGAAAATCACTGCAACACTTTTGACCATACTTCTTTTTTGCGTTCTCGGATTTACTATTTATTCCGGTTTTGCCGGGAAGTATAATACAATGTCAGATAAGGCCCTTGAAATCGGCAAAGCTGAATTCCTCGGAGCAGAGTTATTCACAAATTACTCATTTCCGTTTGAGCTTGCATCATTCCTGTTGCTTGCAGCAATTGTTGGTGCAGTTGTGTTGGCAAAGAAGAAATTCGACTAATCCTTTATATCACATCAAAGCCGGTATATTCTCTTAATGCTGCCGGTACATTAATGTTTCCGCTTTCGGTTTGATTTGCTTCCAGTAGTGCAACCATTAATCTGGATGTTGCAAGCCCGGATCCGTTAAGGATATGAACAAACTCAGTCTTTGATTTACCACCTTCGGAAGATCTTCTATATCTTGCCATTGCCCTTCGTGACTGGAAATCAGTGCAATTGCTTACTGATGAAGCTTCCAGCCATTTGTTCTCGGCATGAGACCATACTTCAATATCATAACATTTGGAAGCACCGAATCCAATATCTCCAGTGCAAAGTTCTATTACCCTGTAATAAACGTTCAACTTTTCGAGGATCCCGCATGCATGCAGGAGCATATTCTGCAATTCCTCATAGGATTTTTCGGGTTCACAAAATGTAATCAGTTCCACTTTGTTGAACTGATGCACTCTCAGAAAGCCCTTTGTATCTTTTCCATAACTTCCGGCTTCACGCCTGAAGCAGTTTGTGAATCCGCAATACTTTAATGGCAGATCTTCTTCCTTAAGTATCTCATCTCTGTGTATGTTAAGGATCGAGACCTCCGCTGTCGGAATTGCAAAGAGATCATCCTTCTCCATGTAGTACATGTCTTCTTCAAATTTCGGTACTTTCTCAGCGGCACGCATAGATTCCCTGTTAACAAGCACAGGAGTAATTACTTCCCTGTATCCGTTCTTTCCCTGTTCATCAAGCATGAAATTTATCAGAGCTCTTTCGAGGCGTGCGCCCTTGCCTTTGTAAAGGGCAAACCCGCTTCCTGAAATTTTTGTAGCCCTTTCAAAATCCAGGATGTCCAGTTGCTTGCCGAGCTCTACATGATCCTTTGGTTTGAATGTAAAATCTTGTTTTGTTCCCCACTGCTTCACTTCCACATTATCCTCCTGAGATTTTCCATAAGGTACAGATTCATGCGGCAGATTTGGCACATAGCTCAAAAGGTCATCGATCAATGCATCAGTCTTTCGAAGCTCCTCATCAAGCGCTTTGATCTCATCAGAGACTTTTTTCATCTCTGATATTTTTTCATCAGCATTAATCTTGTCACGCTTCAGCTTAGCAATTTCATCAGAGACAGTATTTCTAAGCTCTTTAAGTTTTTCCGAGCGTTTGATCAGCTCAAGTCTTTGCTTATCAGATTCAAAAACCTTTTCAACGGCATCCGGTTTTTCTCCTCTGAGAGCAAGCCTCTCTTTTGTTGAATTCAGATCTTCTCTTATGATTTTTATGTCAAGCATTTTATATGGTTTTTATGAACCGAGTTGATATTTCAGAAGATTCAAGCCTTCGACGGAGTCCATAGTTCGGAATCCAAGTTCGGCTTCAGCTTTGTATGTTGTCAGCCCTGATTTCAAGGGTCTTGGAGCAGGTTGATTAAGAATATTTGTGGTGATAGGCCTTACGAGACCTTTGTCATATCCAAACACATCACATACTTTCAGAGCAAAATCATATCTGGAAATGATATCGTTGCCCGCAATGTTATAAATTCCGGTGCATCGTCTCTCTACTATCCGAAGTGTTCCAAGTGCAAGATCTTCAATATTAGTGACATTGCTTATCTGATCGGTAACAATATTAATGGGCTCGTTATTCTTGAGTTTATCTATCATCCAAAGAACAAAATTCGGTTTCACTTTTATTCCGGTGCCATACAGTACAACTGTTCTAATGATAGTGTGTACTATGTCACTCGTCTTAATTGCATTTTCGCTCGCAAGTTTTTCTCTTCCATAAAAGGAAATAGGATTTGGAATATCTTCTTCCGAATATGGACCATTCCTTCCATCGAACACATAGTCAGTAGAAAAGTGAACAACGTGTGAATTACTTAGCCGGGCGGCTATTATCAGATTCTTTACACCGTCAACATTTATTTTCCAGGAAAGCTCACGCTCAGTTTCGCAAAGGTCAACATTTGTAAATGCTGCACAATTAATAATCACATCCGGCATATATTCGGCAGCCAGTATTTTCACCTCATCTTTCTTAGTGATGTCAAGCAACCTGTACTCATGAATATCTACGACATAGGATGAGTCTTCCGCCGAAGTGAGCATAACTTCATTGTCAGTTTCTCTAAGGAACATTTTTGAGACAGCTTGTCCGAGCAAACCATTAGAACCGGTTACGAGTATCTTCATCTTTTATTAAATTCTTTTCAATATTATTCAGGCAAGCTTGTCAAGTTCATCGATTCCCTCAAGCGAGGTATTATAAGAAGCAAGTCTGTTAGCATAGTGAAGGCTCTTTTCAAAGTTTGAATTCTTTGAATAGTCTAATGTGAATGAAGATGCAAATACATCACCGCAACCGGTCGAGTCTTTGAATCTTGAATTCTCGATTGCCGCTATCTGAACCTGATCCAGATCAAAAAACTTTTCGTTTCCGAATTTCTTCTCGGTTTTAGTATAACCGGTTGAACCGTCAACTCCTTTTGTAACTATCATTCCCTTTACGGGATAATTATTGCTGAGCAAAATTCTTTCGGCAATTTTATATTCGGAAAGCTTTTCGCTGCTTAGAACTGACACCTCAAACTGATTCATCTGAACAGTATCTGTATTTGTACACCATTCATACCAGTTATCAACAGGAGCGTGTACTCGTCTTCCGTCCCCGCTTGTCTTCATCACAACATTGTGAATGTCAATATGCATGAAGCCGGAAAAATTCTTCCGGATATTTTTCAATGTACTGATAGTAATATCAACTCCCGAAATCATATTAACCAGTATCGCGTCTGCCATTCCCAGAAAACTTTCACACTCGCCGTAACTAAGAGTATAAGTCGGCTCAGTTGATTTTTCCAACCGGGCACTCTTATCTGTATTGTACAAATTATAATACAGATTCACTTTTCGGGTAGGGTGCTTAAGCTTGTTCATCCCGTGAGTCTTGATGGCAGGATACTTTGACAGTATTGTCTTTATGTTGTCATACTCGTCATCCCCTACATTCATTAGAGGAGTAATTGTATCATCTTTTCCTGCCAGCACAGCCATGCTTATGAGAGAATAGAGTATTCCGCCATAACTGTGAATCTTAGATCCGTCTGCCTTGTGAATAACATCCACACAGGGTTCACCTATTACTAAGTAATTCATTTGGAATTTTTGAATATTTTATCAATGACCGACATATCTGTCTTCGATATCGCAAGATCAGCCGCCTTTATGTTCTCAATTAGTTGTGATTCTTTAGTTGCAGATGTAATAGTTGACGCAACTATTTCATTTCTTAGGCACCACTGCAACGCGAGATTCGAAGGTAAGGTATCAAGATTGTTTGCAACATCAATGAGTTTTCCAACTCTGGCAATATTCTGCTTTGTCATGTATGATTCCACAAACTTACCAAGTCGTTTATTTCCCAGCCTTGTATCTTCCCCTATCTTGCCGGAGTTATATTTGCCTGTCAGAACGCCCTGTGCAAGAGGAGACCATACAACAAGTCCGATGCCTTTGCTCTTGCAATAGTTCAGCACGCCATTGGCTTCTATCTGCCTTGCCAGCAGACTGTACTGCGGCTGATTGCTTACCGGCTTATGAAGATTGTACTTTTCACAAAACTCAACTGCTGACTTAAGCTGTTCACTTGACCACTCGCTTGTTCCCCAATAAAGTATCTTCCCCATTTCGATAAGTGAGTTGAAAGCTCTGCAGGTTTCTTCAACAGGGGTATCTTCATCAAATCTGTGACATTGATACAGATCTATATAGTCCGTTTTGAGATGTCTCAGCGAGTTATGAACTGACTCGAAAACATGCTTTCGTGAAAGCCCTCTGTCATTAGGATTTTCAGACATTGGCCAGAAGCACTTTGAGGCAATAAAAAGATCCTGTCTCTTGATTCCAGATAGCGCTTTGCCAAGAAACTGCTCTGCTTTTCCCAAAGCATATACATCAGCTGTATCAATGAAATTTATGCCGGAGTCAAATGCAATTCTTAAGAGCCTTTTGCCTGTCTTTTCATCAACAGTTCCGCCCAGTGTCAGCCAACTTCCAAATCCAATTACGCTAACTCTTGCTCCGCACTTACCAAGTCTTCTGTATTTCATAGCTTATGATTGATATTTATGCACAACAACTTTGAATCATTTTAAATGTTTTCAATCCCTGAAATTGAGGTTTACATTGATCCTGTTCGTCATTCCAAGCGGCTCCGTGACAGTTATAGAATAATCTAAACCAAACATTTCATAACTGAAGCCGATGCCCGCAGAATAAGAAACCGGTTCAGTACTAATGCCGGCTCTGAGGCAGAAATTCTTGAAAGGAATCACCTCCGCACCAAACTTCACCGAAACCGGAAAATTCACTTCTTTCTCAATATCCAACAGAACATTTGTATTTCCGGAAGGAATAAATCTTAAGCCGGTCAAATAAGATCTGGAGATCTTGTGTTCAGATTTACCGATCTTTGCTCCTGAAATATTTCTGGCCATTGCTCCCCAAGAAATATTATCTGACAGATTCGCAATCACTCCAGCGTTAACTCCTGCCGCAAATGCTGAACCGTAGCCGGATATTGTCAGATTATAGAGCTCTATTCCGAGCCCCCAGTGAATTGAACTCATTTGAGAACTTCCATAACAGAGAGAAATTTTTGACTCCCTGTAAAGTTCAAATCCAAAAGTTCTGATTCCCAGCCCAAAAGTTCCGAACTCAAAAGCCTCTGCATATGTTGCAGCCGCTGTTGAGATTTCTTTCAGACCAAACGCAGACGGTTCATAAAACAGTGAAATATGTCTGTGTTTCAATTGTCCGAGTCCTGCAGAATTGTAAAACACTGCCGAAGAATTATCCGATAAAGAAACAAATGCTCCTCCCATCGCGGTAGCTCTTGAATCTGTAACTGTGCTTTCAAACTGTGCCGGGGATTTTTGAAATGCAATAAATGCGCATGTTACCATTAGAAGTCTTTTCATATTCATCGTATCCTAATTGTATTGATTCTTGTTTGCAAGAATCCAAATTTCACGAAACAAATTAACAGAAAGACTTAAGAATGCAAAGTCAAATTAAATGCTTTGTGCTTGCTCTGATAGTGTTGTCGGTAATGGCGGCAAATATCAAAGCACAGCCAGACCTGAATGTGGAAGTAATAGTGGATATGCAGCAAATTCCACCGGATGCCCAGCAAAAACTGGTAAACTTTAAACAGAAAGTTCAGGATTATCTCAACAAGAATAAGTATCATGATGAAAAGATACCGCCAATCAAAGTCCAGATGCAATTCAGCTTTACCGGCCTAAATCTCTCAACGTTGAATTATGAAGCGAAGCTGTTCATTGCAAGCCAGAGAGAAGTCTTCAATCCCTTTAAGAACGGGCAACAAAGGAATTCCGCCGCATTCAGATTTCTTGATGAAAGGTGCGAGTTTTATTATAATGACAATATTCCATTCATAAAGAATGACTACAGATTTGATTCCTTCCTGAGTTTGCTTGATTATTATGCCTATCTCATAGTTGGATACGATGAAGACTCCTACTATCCCAAAGGTGGCAACAGGTTCTACCAAAAGGCACTTGACATCTGCAACAAGGTCACATCCAATTCCAAAGGTTGGACTGAGACAGGCGGTGGCTCAAAGCCCTCCCGTCTTCAGGTAATTCAGGAACTGATGAATGTCAGATTTGACGAGTTCAGGAACGGATACTTTGAGTATATGTGGACAGGTCTGGATTCACTAGCCTTGAATAAATCTAATGCCTTCAGGAATATACTTGGTGCATTGGATAAAATAAGCACAATCAAAAAGAAAGAAGTTAAAGCATATAATGTGGACATCTTCTTTGAATCAAAAGCAACCGAGATTGCGGAGCTTTTCCTTGAATACGGGGACAGAAGCATTTATAACAGGTTAATGACTTATGATCCTTCGCATCAGGGCATTTACGATGAGTACAAGAACCGGCGATAGCA
>CALEVL010000268.1 GCA_937924675.1 uncultured Ignavibacteria bacterium
TTTTTAATTTCTAATTTTCAATTGCTCTTCACGGTCTGATCACACTCACAAAATTAGCTGCATTGTTATCCGCAATCGCAAAGTCAGTTCCGTCAACAAAGTCATCGCCCGTCAGATCTGCTACCGCATATCCGCTGACAAAATTCGTTGCATCATTGTCTATAATGCTCACATCAGTTGCATCAACTGTTCCGTCTTGATTTACATCGCCGGAGTAAATTGCAAATCTGAGCGGAAGATTACTTATCTGCACAAGATTGTTTCCGTAAGCAGCGCTTGGTATCGCAAAATTATACTCTGAAGAATATGAATTAAATATTACTGATTGAGAATTCCAGGTCTCTATGGAATTTCTATGTCTGAATTCAATGTAGTATGGAGTTCCGTTTGTAATACCGGGGTTATTACTGAATATAAAAGTCGCTGTTCCACCATTTCTCAGTAAAGCTTTTGCGGTATCAATGGTATTATAAGGAGAAGTATTGTTTCTTAAGTAAACCAAAACAGTATCAGGTATGCTTGTCATTGAATCCGGTTGATAAAAGCCCTGAATAAACGCTCCGACATGTAAAGTAAAATCATATATTCCGTCAGATGGTCTGAAGTTTCCATGAGGAACCGGTATATAATTATTATAATAATTCCATGGTCCATATTTTTGAAAGGGATTTTTTGCCATATGGTATTCTGCACGGCTTCTCCATCTGTATAATTTGTTTTCATCTAGTCCGGCAATATTTGAACTATACTTGCTGCCTGTAAGCGACTGTGTTAAAAAGGATGTCAAATGCGTGTATCCGACACTGTTAGTAATGTTGCTTCCTGAAAATGGTGTACCATTTTGTTTGACTTCAATTGACATTCTGCAAATACCGCTGCCATATGGAGATTTAATGTACTGGCTTAAGTTAATTTCACCGTCACTTCCGGAATTCATTCCTGATGTTACCACATTAGAAGTACCGTATTTGAACTGTCTGTTAAAAATTCTGTATCCGGAAGTGCTGTTTCCTCCATTATATACATAGACAGCTCCTTCATCTGAATAGGTTAGATCAAAGCCTCTAGCTCCTACTAGAAAATCCGAATACCCATCGCTGTTCACATCACCTGCAGATGCAACGCTTGACCCGAAATAAGAGTCGTATTGGGTACCAACAGTAGACCAGTCGGGACTCAATGAAGGACCATTTGAAGATCCCAAGAAAACATATGACCTCCCTGTCTCTGTTTGAATTGAGTCGAAATACGGCGCGCCTGCAATAATGTCAGCATAACCGTCTCCGTTTATGTCGCCTGCAGCAGAAACACTGCTACCAAGACCTGCACTTGGCTGGTTGCTACGGAAGGTCCATAATGGTGTATCGAGTAGTCCTTCTGATGATCCTTTAAATACATATATCCTTCCTTCTGAGATAGGCCCAGGGAATCCCTGTGCACCAACAATTATATCTGAATATCCGTCACCATTTACATCTCCCGCCACTGATGCATCGTATCCGAATTTATCATAAGTATTTTCCCCCTCCCGAGTCCACGTCGATCCTGGACCGGAAGCAGAACCATATATAACTGATACCTTACCTTGATCTAAACTCCCATAAAGTGGATCGCATATAATGACTTCTGAAAACCCATCTCCATTAACATCACCGGCACACGCTACTTTATGGCCATTAAGCGGAGATGTTAAATTGACGGTCCAAGCAGGTGTTGTGTTAAGCCCGCTTGCAGAACCATAATAAACTGATACTTTATTCCGACTGAGGATTATCACATCAGAAAATCCGTCCCCGTTAAAATCACCTGCAGTCGAAACACTGTATCCAAATAGTTCTAATACTGAATTGCTCTCTGCTGTCCACGATGAAGTGGTTGAAAGTCCGGATGCAGAACCATGATATACAAATACTCTTCCTTCATCTGTTTGACCGTTATCATAATAACTTGCTCCTACGATCACGTCTGAATATCCATCACCGTTCACATCGCCTGCTGTTGATACACTGTTACCAAATGATGCACCATTTTGGTTTCCTTCAACTATCCGGTTAGGAGAACCGGACAATCCATTTGCTCCTCCATGCATTACAAGAGCACGTCCTTCATCTGTTTGACCGTTATCATAATTAGATTGTCCCATAATTATATCCGAATATCCATCTCCATTTACATCGCCTGCAATTGAAACCGAAGTCCCCAAACCGGAAGATGTCTGGCTTCCGATATAGCTAATGGCAGGAGTTTCGCTCATTAAAATTACTGAACCGTAATAGACAAAAGCTCCGCCTTCGTTTGATTCAGGATGATCATACTCGGGCGCTCCGACAATTATATCTGACAGACCGTCGCCGTTAACATCACCGGCAATCGCTACACACTCTCCAAAGTGAGCGTTGGCTGAATTACCCTGAGAAGTTAATGCCGCAACATTTTTCACACCGCCGCTATGACCCAAATAAAGAAATATCGCACCTTCATCAGATTCTCCAAGATCTATTAAATTGCCTCCGACAATTACATCAGCATAACCGTCACCATTCATATCACCGGCAGTGGATACACAAACCCCGAATTGGCCACTTAATTGGTTCCCTTCTTCAGTCCAGATAGGTGATGCAGCTAATCCGGTTGATGAACCTAAATAAACGAATGCCTTACCAATGTCAGCAAGCCAGTTGTCAAATAAAGGGGAACCCACTATTACATCAGAATATCCGTCACCATTTACATCTCCGGCTGTACTCACACTGAATCCGAAATATTCTCCGGTCTGTGTTCCGTTTCTTGTAGTTGACGGACTCCCGGTAAAAGTAACCCCTGAGCTGTAAAATACATACAATCTTCCGTCATTTGAAAAAGTGGAATTATATTTGTAAGCTCCGATTATTATATCAGAATAATTGTCTCCGTTTATATCTCCTGCCGAAGCCACACTGAATCCTAAATTAGCATCTGCCTGATTGCTTTTGTATGTCCAGTCTGGGATAACACTTAAACCTCCTGAACTTCCTTTGAACATATAAACTCTGCCTTCATCATTCAAAATCCCGTTATAAAAGGGACTGCCAACCAATATATCACTGTAACCGTCATTATTAATATCACCGGCGCAGGCAACGCTGTAACCGAAGTTTTCTCCAGACTGATTATTTTCAAATTTCCAGCTGAATCCCGATTGAAGTCCGCTTGATGATCCATAATAAGCATAAACTCTTCCTTCATCTGTTTGCAAACTGTCATAAGTCGGTGAGCCGATTATTACATCACTATATCCGTCACCGTTTATATCTCCGGCTGTCGCAACGCACCAGCCGAAATGTGCTGACGACTGATTGATTTCTTTCGTCCAGTCAGGTGTTGCTGATAAACCGTTTATTGAACCGTGATATACAAATACTCCGCCTTCATCTGTCTGACCGTTATCATAATACGGAGCTCCTGCAATTACATCAGAATATCCGTCTCCGTTTACATCTCCTGCAGTTGCAACGCTCCAGCCAAAGTTTGCTTCTGACTGATTAATTTCTGCTGTCCAGTTTGCAACTGAAGATAAAGGATCTATTGTAACCGGATAAACTGCATCTTCATCATTTACGACGATTGCAAAACTATTTCGATCTTCGAGTTTCAAGTTACAGGATTCTTCTCTCTTTTGATTATACGTGCAACTCGTATCCCATAACCTGTAACTATCCTCAAAGTATGCTCTCAGCTCTCTTCCGTTTGCGTCCCAGCATTTTAGAGAAGAATACTTTAATTTCAGATCTCCATCATTGTCTTTAAACATAAGCGCATCTGCACCGAGTATCATTTTCAGTTCAGTGTCTGAATTCAAATTTAATCTCAATCTTCCTTCGCCTTTAGGTTTATTCTTAACAATAAAATCCTGTCGCATTCCGTTTTCATCGTTGATGTATTGTATTCTCAGATTTTCATCCTCAACAGAGACTTTATTTTCATTTATTACTAAATCACTCTTCATAAAATCAATAAAATTGTATTCACAGTCAGAATTTAAATCCTTACTTACACTTTCAAGCACGAAATTAATTTTCCAGTCATCAAGATATTTATACTTCTTATCCTTCTCTTCAATCATTTTATCCAATTCGTCAAACAAAGCAATTCTATTATTTCTCTGCATTGCCGTAAAACCGTTCTTGTGATAAAGGAATCTCATATTGTTTTTACGGTTTGGGGACTGGTAAGCATTTAATTCATCATTAAACGTTACTTTGTATTCACTTTTTTTAACTTCATTTATTGCGTTAGAATACCAGTCCTGATCTTTTTCTCTTTTAAGATCTATACTTTCATTACTAAACTCATCGAAGTTATATTTTGAGTTCATCGTTGTTTTCATTTCAAGCGGATTTTCCAGAGGAACCGAGAAGTCTGTTTGAACATTGTTTTTGAAATGAGGATTTGACGTTTCCCGATGTTCCATTCTAAGGTCTGAAGTTGCCAAAGCATAACAAACCACAAGAGATAAAAGAAATGTTTT
>CALEVL010000269.1 GCA_937924675.1 uncultured Ignavibacteria bacterium
TTAAGCAAGATGCTATGAAAGTATTGCTTACACACATCATTCTGCTTCTTACCTCAATTACTCTAACAGCGCAGCCGATTACCTGGCAGAAAACTTATGGAGACAGCAACATTGATTATGGATACTCGATTGTTCAAACACCGGATTTGGGTTACATTACAGTAGGCAGAAAGCGTATAGGGTCACTCAACTATGCTTTTGCGATGAAGTTGAACAAATATGGAGATACTGCTTGGACTAGGCTGTACACTGATTTTGAGGCTAAAAAAATCATATTGACTTCTGACGGAAAGTATGTCATCACAACTTCATCGTTGATGATTAAAATTGATATTGATGGGAATTTGATTTGGCAAGTGCCGGCATTCTCTCAGAAGATATTACCGGGATTACACGGAGAGCTTCTGGGTATTCAAAATCTTATGCTGAGAAAATATGGTCCTAATGGTAAAATTGTCTGGAGTAGAGATTTCTCAAAAACAATTAATGGTTATTTTGTTGACATTGCTCTTAACTCAATCAACGAGCTGGTCTTGATTGGAAATTTAAATAATTCATTGACAGGCAACAGAATTGTCTTGCGAACTGATCTTGACGGAAATGAAATTTCCAGAACAAGTTTCTTTTGGGCAGTCAATCCTGCTTATATTATTCCGGCAGAGAACAATAGTTTTGTATTAAGCGGCTCCTGGAGTCCCCGACTGGCGAAGTTCGATTCTACAGCGAGCATTATGTGGGACAGTTCATACTCAGTGTCCTTACCTGAATATTTTGAGACTTTTCACTCGATTAAGACATTTAATGGAGGATATGCATTGGCAGGATATTATCGTAACGGAGACTATGACTATTATGTAAATTTGTTGAAAATAGATTCTATTGGTAATAAATCTTGGTCAAGAACATTCGGATTTGGAGATCATGATGAAGCACGTTTTGTGCAGCAAACTTCCGACTCCGGATTCGCGATCATCGGATTCAGGGATAATTTCAATCTCGGCGACATTTATGTATTAAAGACCGACACGGAAGGATATATTTTTCCTCCCTCTACAATCAATGATCCGGAATATATAGCAACAGTTGGAGGTTTCATACTGTATCCAAATTATCCCAACCCATTTAACTCGACTACAAGAATCAGATTTTACATTCCCATAAGTACATTTGTTTCGCTGAAAATTATGGATATTACGGGTAGATTGGTTGTTCAGCTCGCTGGAAGGAAGTTCCTAAGTGGTGAACATGAGTTTGAATTCAATACAGGCGTTTTGTCATCGGGAGTATATTTTTGTCTCATGGAGACCCCGAATGCAAGAAGGACAATGAAATTATTCTTAACAAAATAAATTACATTATGACTTATGAAAATGGTGAAAATGGTATTTTTGTTATGTCTTGGCTTTGTCTTGTATCTAGTAACAACTGTAAAGGCAAATAATCCCAACTGTGAATTTTATCTTACTAACAAGATTCCTGGCAAGAGTATCTATGTGAAATTTTATCCAGCGAGTGCAATATTTAACGGAAGCGGTATTGAATCAGATACAACAAGATACTCTGTTATAACAAGTGCAGATTCATGTACTAGAAGAGGTACACCTGCAGAATACAAACTGAAGTACTTAGTAGGTTTGGATGGATATGCTCTTGAGAATCGCGGTTCACAAATTGGATATTTCGAAATGCAGCCGGATACTGTCGGAGGTCAATATGATAGGTGGTTATTGCTTGGTAATGATGCATATCAGAATACTGACCTTGATGGCTTATTCGGCTATGGAAAGTATGTTCTTGAAATATGGATTTGGTATGCAGATAGTTCGAGAATGGACTCTTGTATTTCAATTCCCATTGACTGGCTAGACTTCAATTATCCGTATCCGTCTGAAGACGGACGCCAAGATTTGACATTGAGAATTTATTCTCTTTCTCCATTAAATGTGACTTTTCAATGGTCTGCTGGCAATACCGAGGATGAACTACCCCTCTTCGGCTCAGGCAGTCCACCATACAATGGCGGTATTCAGGTTTACAAACAGTACCATCGTTATGTCAACGGGCAATGGGAAGGCTATAACCTGAACGGCGAGAATCCTCCTTCGCGGGGAAATTCTTTAACGGACAAATACTTCCTTTCATACCCGATTGACGGCAGAGGTTTGCCTGCTCCATACACTATTCCGCGCCATGACAGCTCCGGAAATTTCCATGGTAATCTTACAATTGACACAAATGTATCAACTTCACCTGAACTTTATGGTCAGAACACCGAGCTGACTTTCTTTGAGAATACTTACTTGAGGATCAACGGAGGCGATACTCTTACACTTTCAACTCCCCATCTTCCCTCAGGAGGAAATGTGTCGTTAATAATGAAGCCGGCATCGAGATTATCACTGGGGGGTACTGTGATAGTTGAAAACAGGAATGTACTGAGGTTGAAAGCCGGGAGTTCTGTTAAGCCGTTTTCAGGATCTTCTATTGTGATGAAGCCCGGCTCTTTATTTTGCAATGAAGGTGCAGAGATACACGGACCACTTATGATATATTACGCAAAAGGTACGCACGCTGTTTGTGATCTGACAAATGATATTGCCAACAACGACAGCACGCACATTGTCCTCGACTCTGCTACACTCACACTTCCGGATGACTTCACTCTCCACCTCAAGGGCAGTGAAACCGCGCTCATCCTCAACCCCGGTTCAAAGCTTTTGTTCGGTGAGAACTCAGGAATTGTAT